>JBMOEP010000043.1:0-10474 GCA_049314675.1 Phenylobacterium sp. | reverse complement strand
GTCCGCATGAGCCGTGACACTGAGCATCCCCTGCGCGATGGCGTGATGGCGAGCGGTCCGGTCGTCGAGGACCTCGAGGACCTGGCCCTCGGCGACGACTACGCCCTAAATCCGGATTTCGTGGCCCTTGTGGTCGACGCCGCCGACCGGGGCGACGCCGAACGCTTGCGCGAGCTCCTGGCCGCGCTCCATCCCGCCGATGTCGCCGACCTGATGGGCTTCCTGTCCGCGGGGGACCGCGAGGAGGTGATGGCCCACCTCGACCCCGAGGCCCTGGCCGAGATCCTGTCCGAGATCGAGCCGGAGATCCGCGAGGAACTGCTTGAGAGAATGCCCTCGGCCACCCTGGTCCGGGCCCTCGGCGAGCTGGACTCCGATGACGTCGTGGATCTGGTCGAGGACCTGGAGGACGACAAGCGGGCCCAGGTCCTGGCCGCCCTGCCCGACGTCGACCGGGCCGCCATCGAGACCTCCCTGGCCTACGAGGAAGAGTCCGCCGGCCGCCTTATGCAGCGCGAGGTGGCCTCCGCGCCCCAGTTCTGGACCGTCGGCCAGGCCCTCGATCACTTCCTTGCGGCCGGCGATGAGATGCCGGAGCTGTTCTTCGACGTCTACGTGGTTGACCCCTCCCACCGGCCCCTGGGCGGGGTTCCTGTCAGCCGCCTGCTGCGGCATGACCGCGACACGCCCCTGGCCCGGATCATGGAGCCCCTCACCGAGATTCCGGTGGGCATGGACCAGGAAGAGGCGGCCTACATCTTCGACAAGTACCACCTGATTTCCGCCCCCGTGGTCGAGCCGGGGGGTCGGCTGGTGGGCCAGCTGACCGTCGACGACATTGTCGGCGTCATCCGCGAGGCGGGCGAGGAGGACATTCTGGCCCTGGCCGGCGTGTCCGATGTCGGTCGTGACGCCAGCCTGGCCGGTGCCATCCGCTCGCGCCTGCCCTGGCTGGTCCTCAACCTGGGCACGGCGGCCCTGGCCTCCAGTGTGATCGGTGCCTTCCAGGGGGTGATCGCCCAGGTCCTGACCCTGGCCATCCTCATGCCCATCGTCTCCTCCCTCGGCGGGAACGCCGGTACCCAGACCCTCGCCGTGGCGGTTCGTGCCCTGTCGAGCCGGGAGCTGAACGCCGCCAACTCGGCCCGCATCATCGGCCGCGAGGTGGCGACGGGCCTCCTGAACGGCTCCATCCTGGCCGTGCTCCTGGCCGGCGCCGTCTGGGTCCTGTTCCAGGATCCGCGGCTTGCCCTCACCGTGGGGCTGGCCATCGTGGCCAACTTCTTCGTCGCCGCCCTGGCGGGGATTCTGGCCCCGATCATGCTGGACCGTCTCGGCCGGGACCCGGCGGTCTCGTCCTCCGTGCTGGTGACCTTTGCGACCGACTTCATGGGCTTCCTGGCCCTCCTCGGCATCGCCCGGATGATCATGCTCTAGGTGCCCCGCCAGGCTCCGCCACCTCGCCCCCCTGATCGCCCCGTGCTAAACCACAGGCCATGAGCCAGCCTGAATTCGACTTCGCCCTGGGTGAGACCGCCGACGCCCTGCGGGCCTCCGTCGCCCGCTTTGCCGCCGAACGTATCGCCCCGCGCGCGGCGGCCATCGATCGGGACAACGCCTTCCCCCGGGACCTCTGGCCACAGATGGGCGCCCTGGGCCTCCTGGGCCTCACGGTGGAGGCGGAGGATGGCGGCGCCGGCCTTGGCTATCTCGAGCACGTGGTGGCCATGGAGGAGATCTCCCGGGCCTCAGCCTCGGTGGGCCTGTCCTACGGCGCCCACTCCAACCTCTGCGTGAACCAGATCCGCCGCTGGGGAACCGAGGCCCAGAAGGCGCGCCATCTGCCCCGGCTGATCTCGGGCGAGCATGTCGGGGCCCTGGCCATGAGCGAAGCGGGCTCGGGCTCGGACGTCGTGTCCATGCGCCTGCGCGCCGAGCGGCGAGGCGACCGCTATGTCCTCAACGGCACCAAGTTCTGGATCACCAACGGCCCCCACGCCGACGTCCTGGTGGTCTATGCCCGCACCGAGCCTGACGCCGGTCCCCGGGGCATCACCGCCTTCCTGATCGAGCGCGGTTTCGCCGGCTTCTCCACCAGTCCGAAACTCGACAAGATGGGTATGCGGGGCTCCGATACCGCAGAGCTGGTCTTCCAGGACTGCGAGGTCCCGGAGGACAGCGTCATGGGGCCGGTCAACGGCGGAGTCGGCGTCCTGATGAGTGGGCTGGACTACGAGCGGGCGGTGCTGGCGGGCGGCCCGCTGGGCATCATGCAGGCCTGCCTGGACCTGGTCGTGCCCTATGTCCGCGAGCGCCGGCAGTTTGGCCAAGCCATCGGCAGCTTCCAGCTCATGCAGGCCAAGGTGGCGGACATGTACGTGGCCCTGAACTCGGCCCGGTCCTATGTCTATGCCGTGGCGCGGGCCTGCGACGCGGGCCAGGCCACCCGCCACGACGCCGCCGGGGCCATCCTCCTGGCCTCGGAGAACGCTGTGAAGGTGGCGCTGGAGGCGATCCAGGCCCTGGGCGGTGCGGGCTACACCCGCGACTTCCCCGCCGAGCGCCTGCTGCGCGACGCCAAGCTCTACGACATTGGCGCGGGCACCAACGAAATCCGCCGGTACCTGATCGGCCGGGAGCTGATCGGTGCCTAAGGCGGCTCTGAGCGCGGGTCTATGTCTCGACGAAGGACAGGGTCATGCCGTCCCACCCCTTTTCACCGACGGTCTGCAGGGCGGTTGAGAACAGGCGCGGTTCGCGTCCGAGACGCTCGGTGAAGGTCCGGACGCCCCGGACCCGATCATCTTCGGAGTCGGACTCCAGAACGGCGCCGCCGCGAACCACATTGTCGCCGATGATAAGGCCACCAGGCCGTGTCAGCTTCAGCGCCCAATCCAGATAGGCGGGATTGTTCGGCTTGTCGGCATCGATGAAGACGAGGTCAAACGCCGGGCCGGCGTCCGCGGCGAGGCGGGCCAGGGACTCCAGGGCTGGACCGACGAGGATCTGAACCCGGTCGCCGATCCCCGCTCGGTCCAGGTTCTGACGGGCCAGGGCAGCATAATCCGGGGACACCTCCAGGGAGATCAGTTGGCCCCCGGCCGGCAGGGCTTGCGCCATCCAGGTCGCCGAGACCCCGCCCAGGGTCCCGATCTCCAGGATGCGGCGGGCACCCGTGGCCTTGACCAGAAGGGACAGGAACCGGCCTTGCAGGGGTGAGACGTCGTGGGGAGGAAGCCCTTGGGCGGCGTTCGTCTCCAGGATTTCGGACCGCAAGGGGTCCTTTCCGATGAGCCTCTCAGCGAAGTAGGCATCCACCGCGACCCAGGCTTGATCCTGGTCCTGCATTCCTTGTCCTCCGCTCTACCCGCCGATTACAGCCGCACCCAGGCCCCAAAACGAAACGGGCGGCCCGGTTTCCCGAGCCGCCCGACACCGATCGTGGAAGTCACAGCTTCGCACAAGGACGATGGGAGAATGCTACCGCGCGAGCGCGGAGGTCATAAATCCAGCAGCGACTTCCGAGAGATAACGGTGAGACACTGGATCACCTCCTTTCAAGGGTTGGACAAGGACGCCAGCGTGCGCCTGCTTCGCTGGCCCTGACAAGCCGGCTTTTTATCCTGTCAGGGGGATGGAGGGACCGGCAGGGGCGTGCGCCTGCGCAGGTCTTCCAGCGGGCGGTCCAGGGGGTCGAGCGCGGCGATGGCGGCGGCGTGGCCGGCGGCCACGGCGGGGTCATAGGCGCTCCAGTCGCGGATCTCGACCCCGGCCAGCTCGGGCACGATGAGGACGTCCGCCGCCTCCCGATCCGCGGCCAGGTCCCGGCCGGAGGATACGGTGGCCGCCCGGATCAGCAGGGAGACGATGGGGGGCCCCTTGCGCCACTGGCCCGAGAGGATCCAGCGCAGCATGGAGCGCGGCCGGACGATGTCGGCGGCGGTGATGGACAGGCCGCGGCTGACGTCGACCCCGATGATCGGCCCGGACAGGCCGCTGCGCATGACGTCCACGGGCAGGTTCTTCAGGACGGCGCCGTCCACCAGGACATTCTGGCCCTGGGTGGCGGGAGGCAGCAGGCCGGGCAGGGAGATCGAGGCCCGCAGGGCCGCCCGGACCTGGCCGCGCCTGTGCACCTGCGGCATGCCCGTGGTCAGGTTGGACGAGACGCAGAAGCAGGGCCGCCAGAGGTCGGCGAACTGTACGTCTCCGAAGTGCTCCTCGAGCCTGCGGGCGACCTTTCCGCCCCGGGTCATGGCGAGCATGGGGAAGGCGATGTCATCCAGGGGACTGGAGTCGACGAAGGCGAGGCGGATCCGCCGGTCCATCTCCTCCAGGTCCCAGCCGAGGGCCAGGCCAGCGGCGATGACCGCGCCCATGGACGCGCCGCCGACATAGTCGATGGGCACCCCCCGCTCCGTCAGGGCACGGATGACCCCGATATGGGCGTAGGCCCGGGCGCCGCCCCCCGACAGGACCAGGCCCACGGCCCTGCCGGTCAGGCGCCGGACAAGCCTTTCGAGGTCCCCGGGGTCGCCCCGGCGGAGATGGGTCAGGCCCACTGCCCCTGTCGCCGTCATCCAGGCCTCGCTGCCCCTTGGCCTACGGATACCCGCCGGCTGGACGAGGACCAGTTCAGCGCCAAGGCCAAGCGCGGCCGGCGTCGCGGCGGCGGATCCGGGCGGTGGCGGGTAATCGCCTCGCCCGACGCGGAAGAGCCGGTCGACCTGGCGGGCGATCTTGGCCGCCCAGGCCTGTTCCTCCAGGTTGGCCATGTAGAGGACGTAGTCGACCCCGTGCTCGAGGTTCGAGAACCAGGAGGACTCCTCGTCCTGGGCCTCGACCCCGGCGACAGCGACGGAATAGCCGGTCGCCCGGATGCGCGCGGCGAGCGCCTCCACCAACTCCCGCAGGCCGTCCATCTGCCCGGCGGTGACAAACCCGAAGACTGAGGGCTCGACCAGGGAGGCGGTCCGCCCGGCGTTCCGGGCGCGGCCAACCATCTGCCGCGCCACGTCCACCATGATGTCCGGATCGGCGTCGCAGGCCTCGAAGAAGGCGTCGCGGCCCACGGAGACGATTTCGGAATCCCTGAGGGCAGTCAGCTGGCCAGAGTGCAGGCTTCCGGCGATCAGGCTCATTTCACCGGCCGGCTCGCCAGGGCGGACGACGCCCAGGAAGCGCGGCTCTTCCTGGAGTTCGACCCGGAAGGCACCCAGCCGCCCGGCCCTCAGGAAATGCAGTTCATCCGCCGGTTCGCCGGGACGAAAAAGGTCGCTTCCGCCCGGCAGGCACCACCACCGTCCCGCGCCGGTCTGGCGGGCGGTCTCGAAGAGCTGGGTAAGGGCGGGTCCGGTGGGTGAGGGCACGGGTCGCAGACTATCCCGCTTCCGCGACAATGAGAAACGCGCCCGCGCCTGCGGTCAGCACGGACTAGCCGCCGGGCCGGGCCCCGGCTATGCCTTGTCCATGCCCGTCCTGAAGTCCGTCCTCGATCCGGCCTCGGCGGCCTTCCGCGCCAATGCGGAGGTCAACCGAGCCCTCGCCGACCAACTCCGGGAGCGCACTGCCCTGGCGGCGGCGGGAGGGCCTGAGGACAGCCGTCGGCGGCACGAGGCCCGCGGCAAGCTCCTGCCCCGGGACCGGGTTGAGGGCCTGCTGGATCCTGGCGCGCCCTTCCTGGAGATCGGAGCCCTGGCCGCCTTCGGGCTCTACGACGGCGAGGCGCCGGCCTCGGGCCTGATCGCCGGGATCGGCCGGGTGAGCGGGCGCGAGGTGATGATCCTCGCCAACGATGCCACGGTGAAGGGGGGGGCCTACTTCCCCCTGACCGTGAAGAAGCACCTTCGGGCACAGGAGATCGCCGAGCAGAACAACCTGCCGTGCGTCTACCTGGTGGACTCCGGCGGGGCCAACCTGCCGCACCAGGCTGAAGTCTTCCCCGACCGGGATCACTTCGGGCGAATCTTCTTCAATCAGGCCCGCATGAGCGCCCGGGGGATCGCCCAGATCGCCTGCGTCATGGGCTCGTGCACGGCGGGGGGCGCCTACGTCCCGGCCATGTCCGACGAGACCGTCATCGTCCGCGGGACCGGGCCCGAGAGCCAGGGCACCATCTTCCTGGGCGGCCCACCCCTGGTGAAAGCGGCGACCGGCGAGATCATCTCCGCTTCGGACCTCGGCGGCGCCGACGTCCACGGTCGCCGCTCGGGCGTTGTGGACCACGTGGCCGAGGACGACCTGCACGCCCTGGCCATCGTCCGCCGCATCGTCGCTGGCCTGAACACCCGCCGGCCCGAAGGCCCGGTCCTGGCCGATCCCCGCCCGCCCCTGTTCGACCCCGAGGAGATCTACGGGGTCATCCCCCAGGACGTCCGCGCGCCCTACGACGTGCGCGAGGTGATCGCCCGTATCGTCGACGGCTCGGCCTTCGAGGAGTTCAAGGCCCTCTATGGCCAGACCCTGGTCTGCGGCTTTGCCCGCATCTGGGGCTATCCCGTGGCCATCCTCGCCAACAACGGCATCCTGTTCTCGGAGAGTGCGCTCAAGGGTGCCCACTTCATCGAGCTGGCCTGCCAGAGGGGCATCCCCCTCCTCTTCCTGCAGAACATCTCGGGCTTCATGGTCGGCGGCCGCTACGAGGCCGGCGGCATCGCCCGGGACGGTGCCAAGCTGGTCACCGCCGTGGCCTGCGCCGAGGTGCCCAAGCTGACCGTCCTGATCGGCGGCTCCTTTGGGGCGGGTAACTACGGCATGTGCGGCCGGGCCTATTCGCCGCGCTTCCTCTGGAGCTGGCCCAACGCCCGGATCTCGGTCATGGGCGGCGAGCAGGCCGCCAGCGTCCTGGCAACGATCCGCCGGGACGGGATCGAGGCCCGGGGGGGCGACTGGCCCGCCGCCGAGGAAGAGGCCTTCAAGGCGCCGGTCCGCGAGCGCTACGAGGCCGAAGGCGATCCCTACTTCGCTACCGCCCGGCTCTGGGATGACGGCATCATCGACCCCGCCCAGACCCGCGACGTGCTGGGCCTGTCCCTATCCGCCGCCCTGAACGCCCCCGTCGCGCCGACGCGCTTCGGCGTCTTCCGAATGTGACCGACCCCCAACCCGGAGCCCCTCCATGACCAACCCGATCGCAGATCCCCTGGTCGAGGGCGTCGACAGCGACGCCAGCTCCGACCTGGTACACTTGGACACCACCCAGGAAGGGGTGGCCGTGGTCACCCTGAACCGTCCGGAGGCGCGCAATAGCTTCAACGCCGAGCTGATCGGTGCCCTGCACGAGACCTTCGAGACCCTGCAGGCCGCCGAGGGCGTGCGGGTGGTCTTCCTGCGCGGTGCCGGCAAGGTCTTTTCCGCCGGGGCCGACCTGAACTGGATGCGCGATGCCGCCCACTGGACCGAGGCCGAGAACCGCGACGACGCCATGGGCCTGGCGCGCATGCTCAAGGCCCTCTGGGACATCCCGGCCCTGACGGTGGCCCTGGTGCAGGGCGGTGCCTGGGGCGGGGGCTGCGGCCTCGCTGCCGCCTGCGACCAGGCCGTGGCCGAACGGTCGGCGAAGTTCGGCTTCTCCGAGGCCCGGCTGGGTCTGATCGCCGCCACCATCAGCCCCTACATCGTGGCGGCCATCGGCCCCCGGGCGTCCCGGGGCCTGTTCGCCTCGGCCCGAACCTTCGACGCCGACGAGGCCTTGCGCCTGGGCCTGGTGTCCGAGCTGGTCGAGGGCGCCGCCGACCTTGCCACCGCCGCCGACCGTATCGCCGGTGAGGCCATGGCCTGCGCCCCGGGCGCCATCGCCGCCTCCAAGGCCCTGGTGGACGCCGTCGCCTGGCGCCAGATCGACCAGGCCCTCATGGAGGACACCGCCCGCCGGATCGCCCAGGCCCGGGTCAGCGAAGAGGGCCGCGAGGGCGTGGCCGCCTTCCTCGCCCGCCGGCGGCCCTCCTGGGCCGGGCAGGGCTGACCGAACCCGTGTTCCGCTCCGTCCTTGTCGCCAACCGGGGCGAGATCGCCCGCCGGATCTTCCGCACCGCCCGCCGGCTTGGGATCGAGACGGTGGCCGTCTGCTCGGACGCCGACCTCGACGCCGCCCACGTGCGGGATGCCGACCAGGCCGTGCGCATCGGTCCGGCGCCGGCGGCGGAGAGTTACCTGTCCATTCCCCATCTGGTCGCCGCAGCGCTGGAGAGCGGGGCCGAGGCCGTGCATCCGGGCTATGGCTTCCTGTCCGAGACCGCAGCCTTCGCCGAGGCGGTGCAGGCGGCCGGCCTCATCTGGATCGGACCCTCGCCCGAGGCCATCCGGGCCATGGGCCTGAAGGACTCCGCCCGGGAGCGGATGATCGCCGCCGGCGTGCCCGTGACACCCGGCTGGCAGGGGGATGACGGTCGCGAGGCGACCCTCCTCGCCGCCGCCCGGGACCTGGGCTGGCCGGTCCTGATCAAGGCGGCCGCAGGGGGTGGGGGTCGCGGCATCCGCCGGGTAGACGATGGTGCCGGCTTTGCCGCCGCCCTGGCCGCCTGCCGACGGGAGGCCCTGGCCGCCTTCGGGGACGACCGGGTCCTGCTGGAACGCTGCATTGAGGCCCCCCGCCACATCGAGGTCCAGGTGTTCGGCGACGCCCATGGCGGCCTCGTCCACCTCTATGAGCGCGATTGCACCCTGCAGCGTCGCCGGCAGAAGGTGATCGAGGAGGCCCCCGCTCCGGGCATGACCGCTGAGGTGCGCGCCGCGGTGTGCGCTGCGGCCCTCGCCGCCGCGCGGGCGGTGGACTATGTCGGCGCGGGTACGGTGGAGTTCATCGCCGACGCCCGCGACGGCCTGCGCGCCGATCGCATCTGGTTCATGGAGATGAACACGCGGCTGCAGGTCGAGCATCCTGTGACCGAGGCTGTCACCGGGGTGGACCTGGTGGAATGGCAGTTCCGGGTCGCCGCCGGCGAGCCCCTGCCCCTGTCCCAGGACCAGATCGCCCTGGACGGCTGGGCCGTCGAGGCGCGGCTCTGCGCAGAGGTTCCCGAGCGGGGCTTCATCCCCTCTATTGGCCGGCTGGATCACCTGCGCCTGCCCGAGGAGGTGCGGATTGATTCCGGCGTCGAGGCCGGCGACGAGGTAGGGCCGCACTACGATTCCCTCGTCGCCAAGCTGATCGCCTGGGCGCCGACCCGGGAGGGGGCGACGGAGGCCCTGGCCGAGGCCTGCGCCGGGGTCGAGACCTGGCCCCTGCAGACCAACGCGGCCTTCCTGGCGAAGTGCCTGGACGACCCCGACTTCCTGGCCGGGCGGATCGACACCGACTTCATCGAGGCCCGGATTGACCGACTGGCGACCCCTGCCGGGCCCTCGCCCAACCTCGCCCGGGCCGCCGCCGAGGCCCTGGGAGCCCTGGCTGCGGAAGGCGCCAGCGCCCCGTCGGCGGGACTGGCGGGCTTCCGCCTCAACGCTCCGCCCCGGGCGATGGTTCGCCTCTGGTGCGACGGTCAGCCCCTGGTCGTCCACCTCGACGGGGAGGATGTGGAGGCGGACCTTCTCGATACTGGCGAAGGCCTGGTGTTCTTTGAATTGGGAACTGCATTCCGCTTCACCGCCGATCCTCCGGACCCCGAAGTGGGTGCGGGCGCGGGCGGTGACGGATCCGTCGTTGCCCCCCTGCCAGGCCGCGTCGTCGCCGTTCCGGTCGCCGAGGGCGCCCGGGTCGCCCGGGGCGATGTCCTGGTGGTCATCGAGGCGATGAAGATGGAACACGGCCTGACCGCGCCCTTCGATGGCGTGGTCGAGGGCCTGTCGGCCGCCGTGGGCGACCAGGTCCGGGAGGGCGAGGCCCTGGCGCGGGTGCGGAGCGAGGCACCGTGACCCTGCACATGATCCGGCTCTGTGTCGGCTCCGACACCATCGAGGACCTTGTGGCCTGGCACGGGAACAGCCCTGACCCCTGGCCCCTGCACACCCGGATGTCGCCCAAGCGTGTGGACGAACTCCTGGATGGCGGGTCGCTCTACCGGATCTTCCGGGGGCTGATCCTCTGCCGCCAACGCATCCTGTCCATCGCCCGGGTGGAGGCGGGCGGGGAGAGCCACTGCCGGATCGACCTGGAGCCGCGGATTCTTCGCGTGGTGCCGACGCCCCGTCGGGCCTTCCAGGGCTGGCGTTACCTCGATCCCGCCGACGCGCCTCCGGATCTCGACGAGGCCGGCGGGGAGGGGATTCCGGACGACCTCGCCCGTCGCCTGCGCGAGGCAGGCGCCTGGTAAGACCCGTCGGACCGCCAGGTTGTCGATGAGCTGCATCCATCCATCCACAGGCGATCCGACCCTCCGCGTTGACGCCACCGGGGGTGGATGACCACGCTGTGGCCGTCGGGAATCGGTCCCGCCAGATCCTGTTCCGATAAGTGGGAACCGGTTATCGGATCCAAACAGGATCTAACTTTTTGGACTTAGAGCCTGTCTTGCCTCTTCAGACGTTCCATCTGAAG
>JBMOEP010000042.1:0-10483 GCA_049314675.1 Phenylobacterium sp. | reverse complement strand
CCACCCCCGGGCACGGCTCAAGACCGTGGGGGTGATCTGATGGTCGAGGGAGATCACGCCCGGGGCGAGTTGCGGCGGGTGCCTCTGACTGCTAGCGAGATGTCGTCCCAGGCCAGCGCCGAACAAGGCATGGAAAGCTGATGTTTGATCTGAAACCCAACAGCCGCCCGGCGCGCTTCACCTCGGATATGTTCTGGGAGCTGATGTCCTTCGACACCCTGATGACCCGACAGGTCATCCACCTGATCTACTGGTCGGGCCTGGGGATCACCGCCCTTGTCGGCTTTGGCTTCATCGGCACGGCCGTGGGCGTGGCCATCCGCGAGAAATTCCCCTTTGGGATCCTGCTCGGCATGGCTGTTCTGGTCGGCGGCACCCTGGTGATCGGCATTCTGGCCCTGCTCTGGAGAGCCTTCTGTGAGCTCTATGTGGCGCTCTTCCGGCTCAGCGACGACATCCACGCCCTGCGCCAAGCCAATGAACAGGACGTCAACAGCGACGGCGCCCCCCTGACCTGAGGCACCTGCTGACCTCAGGCGCCCGCTGACGCCCGGCCGGCCCGCAGGATTCCTATTTCGTCGAGTTCCGCGGCATCCCTGCGCGCAGCCTCCTGGACGCGCTGCCGGGCCAATCCGTCCGCGACGTTTTCATATTTCTTCTGGGTCTCGAAGGCTTCCACAAGGGCGTCACGGGCCCCGGCCTCTTCGGCCAGGACCAGCTCGAGGGCCGAAAGAAGGGTCAGCCGGCGCGCCTTACACCCGGCGAGGAAGCCTGGATGATGGAAGGCGGCGACGGGATCGCCCCGGATGAAGTCCGCCTCCGCCTCGATCTGGGCGTCAAGGACCACGAGCCCCATTTCCGCCACCTCCCGGCGGGCCAAGACTTCGGCCAGGCGCTTGCGGACAGTCTCCACCTCGTAGCCCGCGATACGGACAAGGCTCTTGTCCCAGCTCATGCGCCGCCGCCGGCAAGAATCTGCTCAAGCCTCGAGAAGGACTCCGGAAGGCTCGAAACCTCATCCTTGTCCTGTCCCAGGAAGGCCTCGAGGGCCGGATTGAGGGCGATGGCCCTGTCGACCATGGGGTCCGATCCCGCCCGGTAGGCGCCGATGCGGATCAGTTCCTCCATATTGGCGTAGGCCGAGAGAACCTGGCGGGCATCGCGCACGATCGCCCGTTCCCGGGAGTCCTGGCAGGCGGGCATGGTCCGGCTGATTGACTTCAGGACATTGATCGCCGGGAAGCGTCCGCGCTCAGCGATGGCCCGCTCCATGACAATGTGGCCGTCGAGGATACCCCGCACGGCGTCGGCGATCGGTTCGTTGTGGTCGTCGCCGTCCACGAGGACGGTGAAGAGGCCAGTAATGGGCCCGCCGCGCGTGCCGTCAGGGCGCACAGGACCCGGGCCAGCGCGCTCCAGAAGCTTTGGGAGCTCCGTGAAGACGGTCGGCGTATATCCCTTGGTGGTCGGGGGTTCGCCCGCGGCGAGTCCGATCTCCCTCTGGGCCATGGCGAAGCGGGTCACCGAGTCCATCAGGCAGAGAACCTCCAGGTCCTGGTCCCGCATGTACTCGGCAATGGCCAGGGTCATGTAGGCCGCCTGCCGTCGCTTGAGCGCCGGCTCGTCGGAGGTGGCGACCACGACGACGGCCCGCTTGAGACCCTCCTCGCCGAGCGTCTCCTCGATGAATTCACGCACCTCCCGGCCCCGCTCGCCGATCAGGCCGACCACGACGGCGTCGCACTCGGACTGGCGGGCCAGCATGGAGAGAAGTACCGACTTGCCAACCCCGGAGCCGGAGAAGACGCCCAGCCTCTGCCCGCGGCAGCAGGTGGTGAAGACGTTCATCGCGCGGACGCCGAGGTCCAGCCTGGGCCCCACCCGGTCGCGGGCGTGGGCGGGCGGTGGCGAGGCGCGGAGCGGATACCCGGCGACCCCGCGCGGAAGCGGGCCCTTGCCGTCGATGGGTTCGCCAAAGGCGTTCACGATGCGCCCAAGCCAGCCCTGGGTCGGATGAACGGCAGATCCCTGGGGGTTGATGTGAATTGCAGCGCCGGGCGCTATGCCCTCCACGGGACCAAAGGGCATGAGCAGAGCGCGGGAGTCCCGGAAACCTACCACCTCGGCAGCCAGGGGCGGCGCACCCCTCCGCTCGATCTCTGCCCGGGCCCCGACCGCCAGCCGGGTCATGCTGCCGCGGGCCTCGATGAGCAGGCCCGAGACCGCTGCAACCCTCCCGGTCACCACCAGGGGGTCCAGCTTCTCAACGGCCTCGACGAGGTTGTGCAAGACGCAGTCTCCAGACGCGACTCAGGAACGCAGCTTGTGTCCTACACGCTTAATCAGCTGTGAAGAGCCGGGAACGGGGTCAGGCCCCTTACACCGGTGCCGCCCGGCGATCCGCAAGCCGGAAACGACCAAGGAAGAGGCCAAGGACCAGACCTGCGAAGAGGGCGCGCCCAAGGGTGCGCCCCGGTCGTAGCCTGATCTCATCCCCGAGGCTGAAGCGCTGGGGGGGAAGGGCCTCCAGCGGCGCGGACAGGTCCGGGTCGCCGCAATCCTCAGGAAAGATCCCGGCACCGGCCTCGGCGAGGCCGCTGGGACCGGGATCGGCGTCCAAATCCGGAGACATGCCCTGACCTCCTGCTGGCCGGCGACCTCGCCGTGCAACTCTAATATGGGCCTGGAGCGCCCGGGCGCCAGTCCGGGCGAGCCACAGGCATTCGCAGGGGATGTCCAATCACAAAAGATTCAACGGGCCCGGAGCCGCACTTGGAAGCGCGGGCTTGCAGCCGATTCGCGAACCGGGTTAACGCTTTTCACAGCAAGGTTACCAACATTAACCTTTCTTAAATTAACCCTCTGGCAGGGTGAGTTTCCCGGGGCGCGTCGCGAAGCGAATCAGCGCCTGGGCCGGAGGGGCAAGGAGGCGAGTATGCGCGTACTGCTTATCGAGGACGACAGCGCGACAGCGCAGAGCATTGAACTGATGCTCAAATCTGAAGGGTTCAATGTCTATACGACGGACCTGGGTGAGGAAGGCATCGATCTGGGCAAGATCTATGACTACGACCTGATCCTGCTGGATCTGAACCTGCCCGACATGAGCGGCATGGATGTGCTGCGGAACTTGCGGGTCGGCAAGATCGATACGCCCATCATGATCCTCTCCGGCACTTCGGAGATCGACACCAAGGTCAAGACGCTCGGCGGCGGTGCCGACGACTACATGACCAAGCCCTTCCACAAGGACGAACTGGTCGCCCGGATCCACGCTGTGGTCCGCCGGTCCAAGGGCCACGCCCAGTCCGTAATCCGCACAGGCGACATCCTGGTCAACCTCGACGCCAAGACGGTGGAGGTGAACAACAACCGGGTTCACCTGACGGGCAAGGAGTACCAGATGCTGGAACTCCTCTCCCTCCGGAAGGGCACGACCCTGACCAAGGAAATGTTCCTCAACCACCTCTACGGCGGCATGGACGAGCCCGAACTGAAGATCATCGACGTCTTCATCTGCAAGCTGCGCAAGAAGCTGGCCGCCGCCGCGGACGGCAAGCACTACATCGAGACGGTCTGGGGACGCGGTTATGTACTCCGCGACCCGATGGAGGGCCAGGTAGCCGCCTGACCGGTCGACCCCCTCCAGGACCTGCAGCGCCCGCCTTATGGCGGGCGTTCTTGTTTCAGAGGCGGTTCAAGATAAGGTTCAGCTCTCCGGCGGGATTGGGAGAAGAAACCATGCGGCTTGCCGCACTGTGCATCACCCTCGCGGCGGCCCTGAGCCTCGCCTTCGTTGCCGTCCGTCCGCCGTCCCCCGCGCCCGCGGATGCGCCGCCCAGCGCCTTCTCCGCGCAGCGGGCCTTTTCCGATGTCGTGGCCATGGCGAAGTCGCCGCACCCGGTCGGCTCTCCCGCCAATGCCCAGGTCAGGGATTTCCTGCTGGCCCGGATGACCGCCCTGGGCCTGGCGCCCGAAGTCCAGCCCGCCTTTGCCCTGAGGAAGATCGCTCGCCTGCAGCAGCCGCTCTTCGTGGGCGGTCAGGTGGAGAATATCGTCGGCGTCCTGCCCGGACGCGATCGTACCGCTCCCGCCCTCGTGATCATGGCGCACTACGACAGCGTAGCAAACTCGCCCGGTGCCGGGGATGACGCCGCCGGCGTCGCTGCCGCCCTTGAACTTGCCAGGATCCTCCGGCTCCAGGGAACTCCAGCGCGGGACGTCATCTTCCTCATTACCGACGGCAAGGAAGCCGGCCTGTTGGGCGCGGACGCCGCCTTCACCCAGACGCCGCTGGCCCGCCGGGTCGGATTCCTGATCAACCTGGAGGCCCGGGGCGGGGGCGGGCTGGCACAGATGTTCCAGACCGGGGCGCAGAACGCCGGCACGGTCGAGGTGCTTCGCCAGAACGCCAGCCAGCCCTCGGCCTCGTCCCTGGCCGTACTGATCTACTCGGCCATGCCGAACGATACAGACTTCACGGTCTCCCGCGCCGCAGGGGTCGACGGCCTGAACTTCGCCTTCATCGGCAGGCAGTTCGACTACCACGCCGCCTCTGCGACGCCGGCGGCCCTGCAGTTGGGCAGCCTGCAGCACATGGGCGACCAGGTCACGGCGGCGACCCGCGCGCTGGCCTATGCACCCCGGCTTCCAGAGCGCGGGCCGGACCAGGTCTTCTCCCACGTCTTCGGCGACCTCATCATCGCCTATCCACCGCTTGCTGGCTGGCTGGTACTCGCCGCCTGCGCAGGGCTCCTCGCCCTGGCCGTGCGCAACGCCCGCCGGCTTGGCGTCCTGGACGCCCCAGGGGTAGCCCGGGGGGTGGGAGCGGCCATCTACCTGCTGCTCCTGACCGCCGCCCTGCTGCATCTGGCGCGACTGATCGGTACCGAAGGCGACGGGTTCCTGGAACAGAGGCCGCTCCTCGCCCGGGTCGCGACCTGGGAGGCGGCCCTGCTGTTCCTGGGCCTGTCCGTTGCGCTGCTGGCGCCGAGACTGACCGGTGCCGGACGGGGCCGCCTTGCTGCGGCAGCCCTCGGCCTCGCGGCGGCGGCGGCGGCGCAGTTCTTTGGCTGGGACCTCAACGCCCTCGCCCTGGGCGGCGCCGCCGCCGTCTGCGGAGGCCTGACCTTCGGGGCACCCGTCCGCATCGCGCCGGCCTGGACCGGGGTCCTGGCGACCGCCCTGGCTGTCAGCCTCGGGCTGCAGATCGCCGTGCCAACGGCGGCCTTCCTCGTCGCCTGGCCCCTCCTGGCGGCCTGCCTCCTCGCCGCGCTCACCTCGCTGGGCGGGACAGAGTCCAGCTGGAGGATACCCCTCCTCGGGGTCCTGATCGGGACGCCGACGACCGCCTGGCTCCTGGGCTACGCCCATGGCGCCTTCCTGGGACTGGATCTTCCAGCCCTGTTGGCCGTGTTCGGATGGCTCTGCCTGATCGGGCTCTGGCCGATGATCCAGGGCGATCCCGGGGACAAGATTGGCGATAGGCGCGTCTGGCTGGCAGCGGCGGCGGCCCTCGCCCTAGGGCTGGGACTCTCCGCCCTGGTCCGCCTGGTGCCGCCATGGTCGGCGCGACACCCCCAGGCTACGATCGTCCAGCACCTGCAGGACGCCGGGGGCGGCAAGGGCTACACCCTTTCCACCGAACCTCGTCTGTCCACCTGGACCCGGAATGTACTGGCCCGGGGCGGCGCACGCCCGGTCCAGACCCGCGACGAACTCGTCGCGCGGGCCCCCTTCTGGGCGAGCCCCGCCCCTACCGTCCCCCTCGCCGGGGCGACGGTCGCACTTCAGACAATTCAGAACGGCCGGCAGCGCCTCACGGTCAACGTACCCGCCGGCATCCGGGGACTCAGCCTGGACCTGAAGTCCGATACCCTCGCCGCTAGCGCCACCGTGAACGGACGACCCGCAGCCCTGCTGGCGGTGCCGGGTGTGTGGAACCGGATCCGGGTGCAGGCACCCCCTGGAACCCTGTCGGTGGAGTTCACGCCCGCAGGCCCGGGCCGGCTTGAAGTCCGCACCCTGTCGCGCACGGAAGGCTGGCCGCAGGGCCTGCCGCCCCTGCCCGCCCGAAGCCCGCGGGAAATGGCCTTCGGCGACAGCGACACCGCCCTCGTCCGCGACGCCCGGAACTTCAGCTGGTAAGCCGGGAGACCCCCATGAGCGACTGCATCATCTACCACAACCCGGCCTGCGGGACCTCGCGCAACACCCTGGCCCTCCTGCGGGAGAAGGGGGTCGAGCCTGAGGTCGTGGAATACCTGAAGGTTGGCTGGAGCGAAGCCCAGCTTAAGGCACTGGCTGTGCGCGCCGGGGTCCCTCTGCGGGCCTTCCTCCGCCTGAGGGGAACCCGGGCCGAGGCGCTCGGGCTCACTGGAGAGGGTGTCTCGGAGGCGACCCTGGCGGTGGCCATGGCGCAGGAGCCGATCCTGGTCGATCGACCGATCGTGGAAGGCCCGCGGGGTGTAGCCCTGTGCCGCCCGGCTGAACGGGTCCTGGACCTTATCTGAGAGTGGACATGAAAAAGGGCCCCGCCTTGCGGCGGGGCCCCTGTCCGCATCTGGAAAGGATCAATCGAAAACGATGACCGAGCGGGCGAGGCCGCCCTTGCGCATGTCGTCGAAGCCCTCGTTGACCTGGTCCAGCCGAATCCGCTGGGAGATCATCTCGTCGAGCTTGAGCTTGCCGGACATGTAGAAGTCCACCAGGCGGGGCATGTCGACCGGGAAGCGGTTGGAGCCCATCAGCGAGCCCTGGATGCGCTTCTCGCCCAGGAAGGCCGCGCCCGGGAGGGTAATGTTCTGGCCGAGCGGGATCATGCCGATGATGTTGGCCGTGCCGCCACGACGCAGCATGTTGAAGGCCTGCTCGGCGGTCTTGGACAGGCCGATGGCCTCGAAGGCGTGGTGCACGCCGCCGCGGGTCATCTCCAGGACTTCCTTGACCGCGTCGGTCTTGGAAGCGTCGATGAAGTCGGTGGCGCCGAACTCCCGGGCCAGGTTGTCCTTGGAGCCGAACATGTCGATGGCGATGATCCGGCCGGCGCCAGCGATCGCTGCGCCGTTGATCGCCGACAGGCCGACGCCGCCGCATCCGATGACCGCCACCGTCTCGCCCGGGCGTACGCCCGAGGTGTGGATGGCCGCGCCCACGCCGGTCATGACGGAGCAGCCGATGAGGGCCGCGCGGTCCAGGGGCATGTCCTTGCGGATCGAGACGCAGGCGTGCTCGTGGATCAGCATGTACTCGGCGAAGGAGGACAGGTTGAGGAACTGCGGCAGGGGGGCACCGTTCTGGGTCAGGCGGGGCTCGTCAACGGAGTCGCGCTTGGTCTCAGGGCTGACGCAGAGGGACAGTCGTCCCGTCAGGCAGCTTTCGCAGTGGCCGCAATAGGCCGACAGGCAGGTGATGACATGGTCGCCCACCTTTACCGTGCGCACTTCGGAGCCGACCGCCTCGACGACGCCGGCGCTCTCGTGGCCCAGGACGGCCGGGAGCGGGTGCGGATAGGAGCCTTCCATGAAGTGCAGGTCAGAATGGCACAGGCCGGCGGCCTTGGTGCGGATCAGGACCTCGCGCGGGCCAGGCTTGTTGATCTGGACGTCTTCGATCTGAAGCGGCTTGCCCACTTCCCGCAGAACGGCGGCCTTCATGTCGGCGTCTCCCCTCGTCTCGCCCCTGTGGGCGTTGGCAATGTGCCAGCCGGTGGGGCTGGGTCGGAGAGACCTTATCGCCCTTGGGGCGGCGGGCGCCAGCCTCTTTTCAGGTCCTCGCCAAACCCGCCCGCAACTCGCGCTTGAGGACCTTTCCGGTCGGTCCGATGGGCAGGCTGTCGACGATGCGCACCTCGTCGGGAACCCACCACTTCGCCACCCGGGCGGCGACATGGTCGCGCAGCGCCACCGGGTCGGCGTCCTGGCCAGGGCGGAGAACCACGAGCAGGAGGGGCCGCTCGTCCCACTTCGGATGCGGGACACCGATGGCGGCGGCCATGGCGACGGCCGGATGCGAGGAGACGGCGTCCTCAAGGTCCAGTGTAGAGATCCACTCGCCACCAGACTTGATCACGTCCTTGGCCCGGTCGGTCAGGCGCAGGTAGCCCTCGGGATCGATGGCGGCGATGTCGCCGGTGTCGAACCAGCCGTCGGCGCCAAAGGCGTCCGCACCGTCGTTGCGGAAATAGGCCGAGGCCACCCAGGGGCCGCGCACCTGAAGGGCGCCCGACTGTCGCCCGTCGTGGGCCAGGCGCGCCCCGTCCTCCCCGACGATCCTGAGTTCCACGCCCCAGTTGGCCCGACCCTGGCGCTGCTTGCGGACCAGGGCCGCCTCGACGGTCTCGCCGGCATGGACGGCCAGGGGGGTATTGATGACGCCCAGGGGGCTGGTCTCGGTCATGCCCCAGATCTGCCGGACATCCGCCCCCAGCCGGTCCTGGACCCGGGAGATCAGGGAGGCCGTCGGCGCCGAACCTCCCACCGCCACAGTCCGGACCGAGGTGAGGGCCTGGCCCGTCCCCTCGAGATGGTCGAGCACGCCCACCCAGATGGTCGGCACGCCCAGGAGGAAGGTCGCCTGCTCGGCCACCGCAAGATCGCAGACGGAGGGTCCGTCGAGATGCCGCCCCGGCAGGATGAGCTTGGCCCCCACCAGGGGCGCCGCATAGGGCGTGCACCAGGCGTTGGCGTGGTACATCTGGGCGCAGGGCAGGATGGCGTCCGCGGCGCCGAGACCGAAGCAGTCCGGCTGGATCACCGCCATGGCGTGCAGCACAGTCGAACGGTGCGAGTAGAGCACACCCTTCGGATTGCCCGTGGTCCCCGAGGTGTAGCAGAGGGCCGAGGCCTGCCGCTCGTCGAGTTCCGGCCAGTCGAACGCCGGGTCGGCACCCGCGAGGAGGTCTTCGTAGACCAGGGTACCGGCCGGCGCGCCCTGCGGGAGGTTCGCACGGTCCGTGAGGGCGACGAAGGTCTTCACTGTCTCCAGCTTGGCGCCGATCTCGGCAACCAGGTCGGCGAAGGTGATATCCCAGAACAACAGGCTGTCGCCGGCATGGTTGGCGACCCAGGCCACCTGGTCCGGATGCAGCCGGGGATTGATGGTGTGCAGGACGGCGCCCAGGCCGCTGACGGCGTAATAGAGTTCGAAATGGCGGTGGGTGGACCAGGCCAGGGTGGCGACCCGGTCGCCGGGACCCACGCCCAGCGCTCGCAGGGCGTTGGCCATGCGCTTCACTCGGTGAAGGGCTTGCGCGTAGCCGTAGCGGTGGATGGGCCCCTCGACGGTGCGGGTGACGATCTCACGGTCAGGATGCCAGGTCGCCGCGTATTCGAGGATGGAGGGCAGGGTCAGGGGCCTGTCCATCATCAATCCAAGCATGCGCCCTTCCCTCCCGACGGGACGGCGCGCCGCAGGGTCACCCCGCCCGGCGTGTCACCGTCATCATGTAGTTGACCCCGGAGTCCGACGACAGCCGCCAGACACCCGACAGGGGATCGAAGCTCACCCCGAAAGGCCCCTGCATGTCCAGTGGTTCGGCGGAAAGAAAGCCCCGCAGCTCTTCCGGAGTCAGGAACTTGCGCCAGTCATGGGTGCCGGCCGGCAGTCAGCGCAGGACATACTCCGTCCCGAACTTGGCCAGGGCCAGGGCCCGGAGGGTGCGGTTCAGGGTGGCCACGACCATCACACCGCCGGGCGCCAGCAGGCGCCCGCAGGTGCGCAGGAACTCGCCCGGGTCGGCAACGTGCTCGATGACCTCCATGTTGAGGATCACGTCGAAGAGCGGCGTCCCCTCAGCCTCAAGGGCCTCGGCGGTCGAGGCGAGGTAGGTGACGGGAACACCGGTCTGTTCGGCATGGGCCCGGGCCGTGCCGATGTTGCGCTCGGAGGCGTCGACCCCCGTCACTTCGAACCCCAGGCGCGACATGGGTTCGGACAGGAGCCCCCCGCCGCAGCCGATGTCGAGCAGCCTCAGGCCTTCGAAGGGCTGACGGCTGGCACCGTCCCGGCCGAAGTGGGCCAGGCCCGTCTCCCGGATGAAGGACAGGCGGACCGGGTTAAAACGATGCAGGGGGGCGAACTTGCCCTTGGGGTCCCACCATTCGGCGGCGATGCGAGAGAACCTCTCGACTTCGGCAGGATCGATGCTGGAGCGGGGCTCGGCCATGGGCGGCACATACCAGAGGCTCCCGTGGCCTGAACAGGGGAAAGCCGGGGTCGCAGGGGAGTTGCTCCCTCCCCGCCCCCCCGCTAGAACCCCTTTCTTTCCGGTCTGGAGTGCAGATTGCGAGCCATGTCGCGGCTGGTCATGAAATTCGGCGGCACCTCCGTGGCCGACCTGGAACGCATCCGGCGCGTCGCGAGGCTGGTCGCGGCCGAAGCTGCGGCGGGCCACAGGGTTGCGGTCGTCGTCTCCGCCATGAGTGGCAAGACCAACGAGCTCGTGGCCTGGACAGACGCTGCAGGACCCGCCGCTGATGGCCTG
>JBMOEP010000041.1:0-10598 GCA_049314675.1 Phenylobacterium sp. | reverse complement strand
TCTTCCCGATCCTCAACAACCTGCTGGCCCAGCCGCCCGAGCTGAGGCGTGCCGGACGGCGCGCCACGAGTGTCTTCATGGACAAGACCTACAGCCTCGCCTGGCAGAAGATTCTGCACAGCCGGGGTTGGGTCGCCCCTGCCTGGCCTGTCCGATACGGCGGTACGGGATGGAGCGAGATGCAGCGCTACATCTTCGCAGCGGAATGCGCCCGGGCAGGGGCACCATCGCTTGCGCCCATGGGGCTGAAGATGGTCGGCCCGGTCATCATGGGCTACGGCTCGGAGGCACAGAAGGCGCACCACCTGCCGCGGATCCTGTCGGGTGAGGACTATTGGTGCCAGGGATACTCTGAGCCGGGCGCAGGTTCAGACCTCGCCGCCCTGCAACTCCGCGCCGACCTGGACGGCGATGCCTATGTTCTGAACGGGACCAAGATCTGGACGACCCATGCCCACTGGGCGAACCGCATGTTCTGCCTGGTCAGGACGCGGAGCGACGGAAAGCCGCAGGCGGGGATCACCTTTCTTCTGCTCGACATGGAAACCCCGGGGGTCTCGGTCCGCCCGATCGTGACCCTGGCGGGCGAGCACGAGGTCAACCAGGTCTTCTTCGACAATGTCCGGGTTCCGGTCTCGGGCCGGGTAGGTGAGGAGAACCAGGGCTGGACAGTCGCCAAGTATCTGCTTGAGTTCGAGCGCGGGGGCGGTTCGGCCGCCGGGCTGAAGGTCAGCTTCGAAAGGCTCAAGGCCCTGGCCCGTCAGGAGTTGGCGGATCGGGGCGGCCCGCTCATTGATGACCCAGCGTTTCGGTCCCGGCTCGCCGCCCTGGGCGTCATCCTCGACGCCGTAGAGATGACTGAGCACCGGGTGCTCGCCGAGCTCGCCTCCGGACGCAACCCCGGGCCGGCCTCGTCCATGCTCAAGACCCAGGGGACGGAGACCCGGCAAAAGCTGGATGAGCTGGCCATCGAGGGGATCGCCGCTTACGCCGCCGTTGACCAGAAGGCCGCAAGGGCGCCGGACGGAGGCCAGGACTTCATCGGACCGGAGCATGGCCTGACCTCTATGGCGCTTTATCTCAACAACCGGGCTGCCTCGATCTACGGGGGATCCAACGAGATCCAGAGGGACATCATGGCCAGGCTTGTCCTCGGGCTCTGAAGCCTAACGCAAGCCCGCCGTTGCAAGGATCGCCAGCAGGCCGACGGACATGCCGCGCACCATCTCGACCGGTTCGACATCGATCCATTCGTCCGGAGCATGGGCGCGGCCCCCGCGGCCCCCGGCACCGATCGTCACGGCGGGAATCCCGAGGCTCATGGGAATATTGGCGTCCGTCGACGAGGCCGCCTCGGCGGGATCGAAGCCCCTGGCGGTGATGGCGGCCTGAGTGATCCGGACCAGACGGCTGTCGGACGGGGTCCTTCCTGCAGGGCGCTCGCCGATGAGCTTCATCTCGGCCTTGATGGGTCCGAAGGCGGTGGAACGGGTGGCGTTCTCGGCGGCGACCGCACTTTCCACGGAGGCCCTGAACTGCCGGTCAAGGTCCGCAAGGGCACCGGCGTCCTCTGACCTGAGGTCCACGTCGACAAAGACCGAGGAGGGAATGGCATTCACCGACGTACCGCCCCCGGTCACGCTTGCCGAGTAGGTTGTCCTGGGCGTCTGCGGCGGCTTCACCGCGTAGAGTCCCGTCACTGCGCCCGCCATGGCGACCATCGGGTTGACGATCCCGAAGGCACCATAGCTGTGACCTCCGGGGCCGCTGAAAACCACATGATAGCGCCGGGATCCGACACCCGCCGTCACGACGCCCGAGGGGTCCGAGCCATCAACGGAGAAGAATGCCGAGATTTGTCCGGCATAGGGGCCCCTCTGGAAGAGGGCCTTCACCCCGCGCAGGTCGCCGACGCCTTCCTCCCCGACATTACCGACGATCAGGAGATCGGCGTCGGTCTGCACCCCGGCCGCGTCCAGGGCGCGGACCCATGCCAACAGGGTGGCCAGGGACCGGGTATTGTCGCCAATTCCGGGGGCGGCCAGCTGCCAGCCCTGCCGACGGACCTTAACATCGGTCCCTTCCGGAAAGACGGTATCCAGGTGGGCCGCCACCGCCACGAAGGGGCCCTTACCCCGGGTCTTCAGACCCGGACGGATTCCCGTGACATTGCCCTCCGCATCCATCTTCACATCCACCAACCCAAGGGCTTCGAGGTCGCGCCGGTAGGCGGCGGCTCGAAGGGCCTCTCCGAAGGGCGGTGCTGGAATCTCGGTCAGGCGGACAATGTCCTCGACCGTCCGCGCGTGCTCTGCGGTCAGCACACTGACGGCCTTCCGGTACCCAGGGCTGTTCTCGATTCGCTTCACCTCGGCTTGCGGGGTTGCTGCCTCGGCAACAGACAGGGGTATGGCGAGGGCCAGGGCTGTGCAGGCGATCAGGGCCAGGCGCATCGGGAACTCCTTTGGGCGGGGGTGTGGGTCTAACCCGGATGGTGCCTACCGGGAAACGCGTGGTAGGGTTAATGTCGTCGAAACCTTGATGCGGAACCAACCCTTTACGCGCTGGGCGCAGTATATCGCTGGTCGGACGCCCGGTGGGGTGACGGAGATACCTCGATGAACGGATCCGCCCGGATCAACCTGTCCAGCGCCTCCGTGCTTGTCGTCGACGACAACACGCAGGCGGTCGAGCTCATGTGTGGCGTTCTTGACGGCTTCGGAATGCGGAAGTTCAAGAGGGCCATCAGTTTTGAAGAGGCCAAGGAAGCCTGCAAAGAGACCGCTTTCGACCTGATCCTGACGGACGCCCAGATGCCTGGGGTCGACGGCTATGAGTTCATCCGCTGGATCCGGCGGTCTGCTGACGAACAGGTGCGCCTGACCCCCGCGATCATCATCACCGCGCACACTCGCCGGAGCCAGGTGACAAAGGCGCGGGACTGCGGCGCGAACTTCATCATCGCCAAGCCCATCACGCCCAAGATCATTCTTGAGCGTATCGTCTGGGTCGCCCAGTCTATCCGGCTTTTTGTCGAGACCGAGACCTATATTGGCCCGGACCGTCGCTTCCGAAAGGTAGCGCCGCCTTCGGAATACGGTGTCGGCCGCCGCAGCGGCGATGCCGAGGCCGCCGCCGCCGCCGAAGCCGCCAAGGCCGAGGTCGCCGCGCAATCCAAACAAGACGACCCCATTGCCGAAGTTCAGGAGCCGACCTCGTGACGACCGTTCGGAAATTTCGCGCCAAGACCCGCCTCGCGAGCATGATCAAAGAGCCGGGCGGGATTCATGTGAGCGAAGCGCTCAAGCGCGGGGAGGCGGCCATTGCCGTCCAATCTGAGGCCAGCCTGAACCTGATCGACGTGTCCCTCGCCAGGATCGAGACGCTCTTTGCCGATCCCAAGAGTGACCTCGAGCAAATGTATCGCTGCTCTACCGATATCGTGGGCCTTTGCGCGGTGCTTCCGGACCCGGCTCTTTCCGAGGTTGCGCGGTCCCTCTGCGAACTGTTGGATCATTCCATTGATGCGGGTCGTCTCAAGCCCCAGGCCGTACAGGTCCACATTGCCTCCATGAAGCTCCTCCACAGGACAGGCCTCGACGCTCAGGCCAGCCAGGAAATCTTGGGAAGTCTCACCCGGATGGTCGCCAAGCTGGATCGCTAGGGGATCATCCTTTGAGGCCGAAGATCACGAAACCATCGACCGTGACCTGTTCGACCTTGGTCCGAAGCTCTCCGGCATTGAAGGACTGCAAAGTCCGCCTCGAGGTCCACCGGACCCTTCAAGAGGTAGCGGCAACCTTCGGTTCGGAGCTGACGCCTCAGGCAACGCGGTATGCGGCGAGGGCACCTGCGCGGCCCTCGAACCGGCTCCAGGTCACAACCCGGCTTCCCTGGATCCGGACGTACCGGTCAGGAGGCTAGCGCGCCTCGGCCTCCCGGGAGTCGGCGATCTTCTAGTCGGTCAGGTCTTCCTTCTTCGACCCGTCGTGAGGGAGGGTGCCGGCGGGTGAGGACTACATGGGTCCAGGGACTGCTCAGAGCGGTATCACCCGGTCCGGATACCCCGACCACATCCACGCCATGGAGGGCCGCGAGACCCCGAGCATGACGCCGCCAAGGGTCGGGGGATGGATCCAGACCTGGTCTGGGTTCAGGCTTGGGGACCGCCCCTCGGGCCGGTCAATGGTCACCCCGCCGGGGGGTATCGCGGCTTCTATGGCCGTGAGGTCCGGGGCCTCGGCAAAGCCCATGTAGAAACTTGCGCCCTCTCGGGCGTGATACCGCCCCATGGTCTTGGTCGGGTCGATCGGGGTGATCACTTCAAACCGATGCAGCTGGCCGGGCCTGAACAGGGTCAGGACGCCGGTATAGCCGAACAGCTCCGAGGTGATGGTTGTGAAACCTGCCTCATCCAGGCCGAAGGCGTCGCGAATCTTGGCCACGGCGCCGGCCTGGTCCGCCGCCAGGACCGTCGCCTCATAGAGGAAGTCCAGGCGCCCGGCTGGTTGTCTCTCCGCCTCTGGCGACACGACGAAGCGTATGGGTGCCCCCTCGATCTCAAGTTCGACGTGGTAACGGTCGCCCACGGCCTCGACACGGGCGCCCGCGGACCGCGCGGTCCTCGCGGCAGCGTCGGGGTCCGTGGACGCTGCACCGGCCGCGAAGACGTGCGCCCGGCCCCGTCGCGCCAGAGCGTCAGCCACTGGCCCGGTTCCGTCAGGTTGGAGGAACTCGACGTCGGAACGGCCGGCCCGGACCACCGTCCGGATGGCCCCGAGTCCTGGAACGGCGTCGCGCCGCACCTCTTCTGCGCCAAGGACGCGCTTCCAGGCGCTTACGCCGGCCGCAGCGTCCGGCGTAGCAACCAGCAGTCTGTCAACTTCCGTGAGCATGGGTCACCGATCCGGGTGGAGGATGTTAAGGGGAACGCTTCGATCCGGGGACTCGACGATCCGGACGTGTTCCCGGCCCAACTCCCGGGCGTGCCGGCAGCCACAGGAATGGGCGATCATGTCGACTTCTCGATTCAGGCTGCGAACATAGTTCGCGACGCGCTCAGCCTTGTCCTCGACGACGAGGCCGCGCTGCAGCCGGCGATTGTGGGTCGCGACCCCTGTCGGGCAAGTGTTCGTATGGCACCGCATGGCCTGGATACAGCCCAGGGCGAACATGAAGCCCCGGGCGGAGTGGACAAAGTCAGCCCCGGTGCACAGGGCCCAGGCGGCTTTTGCCGGGGTCACGAGCTTGCCCGAGGCGATCACCCGGACCCGATCCTTCAGGCCTGCGCTCCTCAGGGCGTCGACGGCGATCGGCAGGGCCTCCGCAATCGGCAGGGCCATGTGGTCCATGAGGGTCTGGGGGGCCGCGCCCGTACCGCCCTCTCCGCCGTCTATGGTGAGAAAGTCCGGGGCGTCCTGGGCTCCCCGGCGGGCCAGGGCCTCGCAGAGATCGATCATGAGGCGGTCGTCGCCCAAGGCTGTCTTCACACCGACGGGCCGGCCCGTCAGGTCTCGAAGGCTGCAGATCCTGTCCAGCAACTGGTCGACATTGGTGATGTCCGGGTGCCGGTTGGGACTGATCGAGTCCCGGCCCTCCGGAATCCCCCGGATCCGGGCGATCTCTGCGGTGACCTTGGCACCCGGCAGGACCCCGCCCTTGCCGGGCTTTGCACCCTGGCTCAGCTTGATCTCGAAGGCCCTTACGGAGCGGGCGATCTCCCTTGCCCTATCGTTCGAGAAGGTGCCATCGGGATCGCGCACCCCGTACCGTGCGGTGCCGATCTGCATGATCAGGTCGCAGTCGCCCTCGAGGTGATAGGGAGACAGGCCGCCTTCGCCCGTATCCATCCAGCATCCCGACATGCCGGCGCCTCGGGAAAGGGCCTGGACGGCGGGTTGGGAGATGGCGCCAAAGCTCATCCCGGAAATGTTCACCACCGACCTTGCGAGGAAGGGCTGTTCACAGGCGCCTTCCCCGATCACCAGGGGCGGCGTCGGCAGTCTTTCTTCCTCGAGGACCGGGAAGGGATGATTGACGAACAGCACGGTGCCCGGCTCCCGCCGGTCATTTGTCGAGCCAAAGCCGATGGCGCCGCCCTCGTTCTTGGCCTCCCGATAGACCCAGGACCGCGTGGCGCGGTTGAAGGGCAACTCCTCACGGTCCCCGGCGAAGAAGTATTGGCGGAAATACTCCCCGAGCTGCTCCAGGCCGTAGCGGAAGTGGCCTATGATCGGAAAATTCCTGAGGACCGAGTGCCTCTGCTGCGTCAGGTCGTAGACCAATACGCCGCCCAGGAGGATCGCCAGACCGAAGCCAAACACAAGCCCGAGGCTCTGGGTCAGGACACCTGAAACCGGACCCATGGGCACTCCCTTGTCAGTTTTCCACGGTCGAGATGTTCTGTTCGAAGTCCTTCAGGATATCCAGAACCTCGTCGATAGGTGCCGCCAGGGATCTGGCGTCCGGGAACCGATAGCGCCAGAAACTGGTGATATGCGAGATGACGCCGATGCGCTCTCCCAGCATCAGGAACATCTTCGGGGCCCTGAGGAGGAAGTTCCGGAAGGCGAGGGGCTTGCCGTTCTTTGTGAGGTCGGCGAACGCCCGGTCGTAGACGTCCAGGGCCTCGGTCACTTCCCGGCGCTTGAAGTCCACCGTCTCCACGAGGCGACGGCGCGTCCTGTCGATGTAGGCCATCAACTCGGCGTCCTTGTGTCCGGTCACCCGGATCTGGGGCATTTCCCTCAGGACGTCGACAAGTTTCGGCCACAGGTCATTCAGCACCCACTTGTAATAGAGAAATCCTTTCCAGCTGAAGACGCCCTCTTTGTAGTCTTCACCCTCTAGACGCAAAGCAATCCTAAGAGGCTCGAGGTTCTCGTTAATTTCGGTCGAAAGAAGGACTTGGACCAGCTTGCTCGAGTAACTCGAACTTTCTCCAGAGGAGGCATAGGTCAGGCGGATCAGGTTATTGATCTCCCCCGCCACAAAATCCTGCATGCGTGCAAGGTCGGCTTCCGAAATTGCGAAGTAGCACGAGGCGATCGCGATTCCGCGCCGGCTGAGGTGCTCGCGTAGCAGGAAGGGGTCGAGCGATGGGATCTCGTCGATAACGGTGAGGACGCGGAGATCGCGGTCCACATTTGACGAGTCTCCTGCCATTTCGCGGACGATATCGCGCCATCCCCGCTGGCCGACGAAGAAGGACCTCCCGCCCATCCTGAGGTCGGTTCGCTCGAAGGGTATGATGATCTTGGTCGAGTTCTGGCGCTCGTCGTCGAAAACAAACCGCTCATCCATCCGGATGCGATGCTTCAGGACGATGCACTCGTTCAGAAGCGGCGTCGTGAAGAAGGGTTTGCTTTGGTATTCGGGATTACTCTTGTGGGAACTGGCGATGGCAACCAGGTTGAGAACCCGACTGGTCGACGCTGTTTTCTGGAGGGCTCCCAGATTGCGCACAGAACGGTCTGTGGTCGCCTGCCGCATGCCTCTGCCACTCCTGATAACCGGGTACGCTGTCACTCGGTCGGAGACTGACGATCCATTGTCAATATCGGCACCGAGATACGAGCAAATCCTCCGGACTCAGGATCAACCCTCACCCCCCAGACTGTAGTGGAAGTCCCTAACAATCTCTAACATTTCCTCCGTCGGGCTTCTCTTCACGACACCCCGCGGAAACCGGAAGCGCCAATAGCTGGCGATGTGCGAGAGGGCACCGATCCGCTCGCCCAGGAGGACGAACATTTCCGGAGTGCGCCTCAGGAAATCAGAGAAGGCCAGGGGTTTGCCATTGCGGGTCAGGTCGTTGAAGGCCGCCTCGTAGGCCCGGATCGCCCCGGCCACCTCCTCCAGAACGACATTGACGCGGTCCGTCAGACGTCGCCGCGCCGCGTCCAGCATCCTCTCCATCTCCCGATCCCTGAAATCACTGACCTTCATGGTCAGGATTTCCCGGAGGAGGGGTGCCAGCTGGGGCCTGAGAGTGCTTAGCACCCACTGGTAGTAGAGGAAGCCCTTCCAGGCGAAGATGCCGTCCTCAAAATCATCGGGATCGAGGCGGAGGGCTAACCTAATCGGCTCGATGGACCCCCCACCCCGCACGGGTGAGAGCAGGACCCGGACCAATTTGCTCGAATAACTCGAACCTACGGCAGAGACATCGGTCAGGCGGATCAGGTTTTTGATCTCTGCCCCCACGAAGTCCTGCATGCTTGCAAGATCGGCTTCCGAAATCGCGAAGTAGCAGGAGGCGATCTCGATACCGCGTCGGCCGAGGTGCTCGCGCAGCAGGAAGGGGTCCAGCGACGGGATCTCGTCGATGATGGTGAGGACGCGGAGATCGAGTTCCACATTGGACGAGTCCCCGGCCGTTTCGCGGACGATATCGCGCCATCCCCGCTGGCCGACGAAGAAGGACCTCCCGCCAATCCTGAGGTCGGTTCGCTCGAAGGGTATGATGATCTTGGTCGAATTCCGGCGCTCGTCGTCGAAGACAAACCGCTCATCCATCCGGACGCGATGCTTCAGGACGAGGCCTTCGTTCAGAAGCGGCGTCGTGAAGAATGGCTTGTTGTGATATTCAGGAACAGTATTGTGGAAATTGGCGATGGCAACCAGGTTGAGAACCCGACTGGTCGACGCTGTCCTCTGAAGGGCCCCGAGGTTGCGCACAGAACGGTCTGTGGTCGCCTGCCGCATGCCTTTGCCACTCCTGATAACGGGTACGCTTAATCAAAGTCGAAAACTGACTAGCGTCCGTCACCATGGGGGCCGAAATTGAAGCCAGCCCTCTGGTCTCAGGAGTAACCTTCGCCACCAAGAATATATTCGAAATCCCTAACAATCTCTAACAGTTCATCTGTCGAGACCTTCTCAATGACACCCTGCGGAAACCGGAAGCGCCAATAGCTAGCGACGTGCGAGAGGGCACCGATCCGCTCGCCCAGGAGGACGAACATTTCCGGGGTGCGCTTCATGAAATTCGAGAAGGCCAGGGGTTTGCCATTTCGGGTCAGGTCGTTGAAGGCCGCCTCGTAGACCCGGATCGCCCCGACAACCTCCTCCAGTACGATATTGACGCGGTCTGCCAGACGTCGTCGCGCCGCGTCCAGCAGCCTCTCCATCTCCCGATCCTTGAATCCACTCACCTTCATGGTCAGGATTTCCCGGAGGAAGGGCGCCAGCTGGGGCCTAAGGTCGCTTAGCACCCACTGGTAGTAGAGAAACCCCTTCCAGGCGAAGACGCCTTCCTCGAAATCATCGGGATCGAGGCGCAGGGCCGTCCTTATGGGTTGGATGGACTCCCCTCCCACGGGCGACAACAGCATCCTGATCATCCGGTTTGACCAACTTGACCCGTCGATCCGGTTCCTGTGTGAAACACCCAGCAGGATTTCGATCTGCTTGCCGACGAAACTGTACATCTGCGCAGTATCGGCTTCAGAAATATTGAAATAGCACTTTGCGATATCCACCCCGCGCCGCCGCATCTGCTCCCGGACCAGAAAGGGATCCAGCGAGGGCAGTTCGCTCAGGGACTGGAGGACATGGAGGTCCCGCTCCGGATTTCGATAGGCACCGCAGATGTCGTCGACGACATCCCGCCATCCCTTCTGTTCCACCATAAAGGATCGTCCGCCGATCTTCAGGTCGGTCCGCTCGAAGGGAAGGATCACCTTTGTCCCGGTAACCCTGCCCTTGGGCATCAGCCCGGTCTCGTCCGACCGGATGCGGTGTTTCACGATGAGACTCTCGTTGAGCCTCGGCGAGTTGAAGAACGGTCTTTCGATATAGTCTGTCTCATTCCGGTACAGGGCTGCAACCGGCAGAAGGTTCAGGACCCGGGCGGTGGACGCCGACCTTTCAAGCAGGGCGAGGTCGCGGACGGTGCGGTCGACATTGCTGGACTTGTTCATCCCGGACCCTAATTCCCCCGACCCCTGAGTGACTAAGGTCACCCCGGCGGGTTAACAAACTCCCGCCGCTCGCCTGGCGCGGATCCAGCGGCTTGACCGGATCCTCGTACTTTCGCTTTTCAGCTAGCTTGCAATTCCTGCGCCACTTTTCCTCACGAAGGGTCTTAGCCCTCGCGGTCCCGGCGTATCCTGGGTCTTTCGTCGGGAAGGATTGGAGGCCTGACCGAGAATCGAACTCGGGTGCACGGATTTGCAGTCCGCTGCGTCACCACTCCGCCATCAGGCCGCACCGGTCCGCACCGGGCTCGCGGATCGCTAACAGAAGGTGGGTTCGGGGGCAATCACGGAAGCCGCACTGCATTGCCTTGCCGTTGTGCGTCGCACTATAAGCGGCAAAGCCTCGAAGTTACCCTTATCTTCCCGACCGGAGACATCATGGGCGCAACTGCCGAAGCCCGCCTGAATATGGTGGAAAGCCAGGTCCGGACGGCGGACGTGACCGACCTGCGGATTCAGGACGCCATGCGCCGCATCCCCCGGGAGTCCTTTCTGCCCGCGGACAGGGCCTTCCTGGCCTATGCCGACGTGGAGCCCGAGTATGCGCCGGGGCGGCGTCTGCTCCGGCCCCGGGATGTCGCAAAGCTCGTACAACTCGCGGCGCCGATCGCCGGCGAG
>JBMOEP010000040.1:0-10768 GCA_049314675.1 Phenylobacterium sp. | reverse complement strand
ACATCAGTGACCAGTAGCCGAAGACCCAGTCCCCTTCAGCCGCTTCAGACCGCATGTCCGCCTCCCGAACCGACCCCTCCATGCCCGACCCCGGGCCGCCGCGCAAACTCCGCTGGGCGGGCCTGTGGGTGCCCTTCCTCATCGCCGGCCTGCTCGTCGCAGGCTGGAGCGCAGGATGGGTCTATGCCGCCCGACAGGTCGAGGCCGGCCTGGAGCGGGGCGTCGCCGAACTCAGGGCGTCGGGGACCGAGGTCGCCTGGTCCTCGAAACGGCTCTCGGGCTATCCCTTCCGCCTCAACCTGGCCCTTTCCGACCTCAGGGTCGCCGGCGGGGGCTGGGTTGTGGAGGCACCGGACCTCGAGGCGCAGGCCTTCCTGCACGCACCGCGGAACTGGCTTGCGGCGACTCCCGCGGGCCTGGTGGTGATACGTCCGGAGGGCGGCGGCCTGGAGGTCAGGGGGCGCCGGATTCTGGCGAGCTTTGCCCTGGCCGCTGGGGGGATGCCGAGAGTCTCCATCGAAGGCCTCGGCCTGACCTTCCGGCCCGCGCCCGGTGCCCGTCCCTTTGCCCTTGCAGGAGCCGAGCGGCTGGAACTCCACCTCCGCCCGGGCCCCAATGACGAGGCCGCAGTCTTCCTGCGGCTTGAGGGCGGCGCGCCCGAGCCCGGCCGGCTGCTCGCGGATCTTGGCGGCGGCGCTCCCGTCTCGGGCCAGCTGGAGGCCGTCGCGGACCGGGCCTCGATGCTGGGTCAGCCCACCCCCCTTGGGGCCTGGAGCGCGACGGGCGGGCGCCTGGAACTGCGCCAGGCCGGACTGACGACCGGGGAGACCCGGCTGTCGGTCGCCTCGCCGGGCCTTGTCGCCAGCCCGGACGGGCAGCTTTCGGGCCCGCTCACCCTTCGCACGTCGGGGCCACCCGAGGTCCTGCGGGTCCTGCTCAAGCACGGATTGATCTCTCCGGGCGAGGCGGCCGGCGGACTGGCTGCCGCCGTACTCGGCCGTCAGAGCGCGGACGACACCCAGATAGACTTGGAACTCACGGCGGGACGAGCGCGATGGGTCCGGCCCCGCTGAGCGCTCACATCTAGGCCGCGCGCCGGGCGGACGGAGCGGGATTGGTGAAGGTCATGGCGCCGTCCTCCAGCCGCGCAAAGCGCAGGGCGGCCATGTCCAGGGCGTAGTTCTGGTGCAGCCGCCAGGGTGCCGTCGTTCCCTGACGCGGGAAGAGGTCGATCGACCTCTGGACATAGCCAGAGCTGAAATCCAGCCAGGGCGCCGTTTCCTGGGGCGGACCCTTGAGGATTGGCGTGCACTGGCGAAGGCGCTTGCGGCGCATATGGTTCAGGAGGCGGCAGACGTACTCGCACGTCAGGTCGCACTTCAGGGTCCAGGAGGCGTTCGTGTAGCCGAAGGCGGACGCCAGATTGGGCACCCCCGACTACATCATGCCCTTGTAGCTCAGGGTCTCTGAAGGCCGCACAGCCTCGCCGTCGACCGACAGGGCAATGCCGTTCATCGCCTCGAGTTTCAGGCCTGTGGCGGTGACGACGATGTCGGCCTCGATCTCGGCGCCGGACTTCAGCCGAAGGCCCGACCCGGTGAAGGTCTCGACCTCATCTGTGACCACCGAGGCCTCACCGGACTTCAGTGACTCGAAGAAATCGCCATCCGGGGCGAGGCACAGCCTCTGATCCCAGGGATTGTAGCGCGGGGAGAAGTGGGTCTCGACGTCGAAGTCCGGGCCAAGAGACTGGCGGGTCTGGTCGATGATCGCCTTGCGGACCTGCTCGGGCCGGCGGCGCGCCATGCGATAGAACAGCATGCCCATCAGGACATTGCGCCACCGGATCAGGTCGTAGGACAGGCGCTCGGGCAGGGCCCGGCGGAGGCGTAGCGCGAAGGCGTCCTGGCCCGGCCGCCCGACGATGTAGGTCGGCGAACGCTGCAGCATGGTCACATGGCCTGCGGTGCGGGCCATTTCGGGCACAAGGGTGACCGCCGTGGCACCGGACCCGATCACCACGACGCGCTTGCCCGTGTAGTCGAGGTCCACCGGCCAGGCCTGGGGATGGATGATCCGGCCCCCGAACTGGTCCATGCCGGCGAAGTCGGGGGTGTAGCCCCCCGCATAGGAATAGTAACCGCCGCAGAGGAAGAGGAAGTTGCACGTGAAGGTGGTGGGACCCGTCGGGGACTGGGCCGTGACCGTCCAGGCGGCGTCCTCGGTCGACCAGGCGGCAGCGCTCACCTTGTGGCCAAACCGGATGTGGGGCTCGATCCCCTCCTCCCGGGCGGTGTCGCGGACGTAGTCGAGGATCGAGGGCCCGTCGGCAATGGCCCGGTCGCCGGTCCAGGGCCGGAAGGCATAGCCCAGGGTGTACATGTCGGAGTCCGACCGGATACCGGGGTAGCGGAAGAGGTCCCAGGTGCCGCCGATCGCCTCGCGGCCCTCGAGCAGAACGAAGCTGCGGTCGGGACAGGTGGTCTTGAGGTGCCGGGCCGCGCCGATCCCTGAAAGGCCTGCGCCCACGATCACGACGTCGAAATGGGACATCACTTGTTGTTCAGACATTCAGACCCCTTGTCGTACCCGCGGATCACATGACGGTTCCTGGTCGCCGTAGCAAGACGCCTCTGCGGCTTGCCCCGCTTCGGCGTGAGGCCTAGCCTCAACCCTGATCCCCCGGAGCCCCCATGCTGCGCCGCTTCCTTCTGACCCTCGCCCTGATCCTGGTCCTTCCCGCCGCCGCCCAGGCGGCCTCGGCAACGCCCTCGAAGGAGATGCTGGGCTGGCGGGAAACCGCCCGGCGGGTCACCATCGTCCGGGATGACTGGGGCATAGCCCACATCCGGGGCCGAACGGATGCCGACGCCGTCTTCGGCATGATCTACGCCCAGGCCGAGGACGACTTCCCGCGCATCGAGACCAACTACCTGACAGCCATGGGACGCCTGTCCGAGGCCGAGGGGGAGCGGGCCCTCATGCAGGACCTTCGCGCGCGCCTCTATACCGACCCCGAAACCCTCAAGGCCCTCTATGGAAAGAGCCCGTCCTGGCTGCGCAAACTCATGGACGCCTGGGCGGATGGCCTGAACTATTACCTGGCCATGCACCCCCAGACCCGCCCCCGGGTGCTGAAACGGTTTGAGCCCTGGATGGCCCTCAGCTTCTCGGAGGGCAGCATCGGGGGCGATATCGAACGCATCTCCCTGGACGGCCTTTCGGACCTGTACTCCGACCGGCCCCGGGTCCTGGCCAGCGCCGCTCCGGCCGGGCTCGAGGAGCCGCGCGGCTCCAATGGCATCGCCATCGGCCCTTCCCGCGCCGGGGGCGGCCGGCCCCTCCTGCTGATCAACCCTCACACCAGTTTCTATTTCCGCGCCGAGCAACAGGTGACCTCGGATGCCGGGCTCAACGTCTATGGCGCGGCGACCTGGGGCCAGTTCTTCATCTACCAGGGCTTCAATCCCCGGGTGGGCTGGATGCACACTTCCAGTGGCGTGGATTCCGTCGATGAGTTTGCGGTGCAGGTCTTCGACCGGGGCGGCAAGCTGACCTATCGCCACGGCGCCACGGAGAGGCCGATCGTCACCCGGCAGATCGCCATCCCCTGGCGGACGCCCCAGGGCGCCCTGGTGCAGAGTACCTTCCGGGTCCACTTCACCCACCAGGGGCCAGTCGTGCGGAAGGCAGGGGACCGCTGGATCGCCTTCGCCATGATGAACCGGCCTGTCGAGGCGCTCAGCCAGTCCTTCCTCAGGACCCGGGCCAGTAACTTCGATGCGTTCATGAAGGCCGCGGCCCTGGCCGGGAACGCCTCGAACAACACCCTCTTCGCCGACGCGGATGGTGTGATCGCCTACCTACACCCCCAGTTCGTCCCGCGAAGGGACGACCGATTCGACTATACTCGGCCCGTCGACGGGTCGGACCCCGCTACCGACTGGAAAGGCCTGCACGCCCTGTCCGAGCTGCCCAGCGTGCGCTCGCCCAAGACCGGTTGGGTCTACAACACCAACGACTGGCCCTGGACGGCAGCCGGGCCGGACAGCCCCCGGCGGGACCAGTTCCCGCGCTATATGGATACGGTCGGGCCCAACCCCCGCGGCGTGAACGCCGTGCAGATGCTGGAGAACAGTCAGACCTTCACCCTCGACACCCTGGCCCAGGGCGCATTCAACACCGCCCTGCCGGCCTTCGACCAGCTCCTGCCCGGCCTGGTCGCCGCCTGGGACGCCAGCCCCGGTGCCGACCCCCTTCGCCTGAAGCTGGCCGACGATATCCGCCTGCTGCGCGGCTGGAACCGGCGCTGGTCCGGCCAGTCCGAGGCCCTGACCCTGGCGGTGTTCTGGGGCGACCTCCTCTGGCCGGAAGCCGAGGCCCTGGCGCGGGCCGAGGGGCTCAGCGTCTGGGAGGCCCTGGCCAGCCGCGTCTCGCCCCGCCGCAAGCTGGAGGCCCTGGCCGAGGCTTCCGACCGGCTGCAGGCCGACTTTGGGACCCGGCGGGTGCCCTGGGGCGAGGTCAACCGTTTCCAGCGGCGGACTGGCGACATCCAGCAGGCCTTCAGCGACGCGGTGCCCAGCCTCGCCGCCCCCTTTCCCTCGGCCCGATGGGGTGCCCTGGCCTCCTTCGGCGCCCGCCGGCCCGAGGGGCAGAAAAAGCTCTACGGTTCCAGCGGCAACAGCTTCGTGGCGGTGGTGGAATTCGGCCCCCGGGTCCGGGCGAGGGCGGTCACAGCGGGCGGTGCCTCCAGCTCGCCCCTGTCCCGGCATTTCACCGACCAGGCGCCAAGATACCTGAGCGGGAATCTCCGGCCGGTCTACTTCTGGCCCGATGAGATCAAGGGCCATGTGGAGCGCACCTACCGTCCGGGGCAGTAGCCGGCGTGGTTGCGCCGTCGGGCGCAATGGCCTATCGCCCAAGCCTCCAGAGCCCGGGACCGCCATGGACGCCTCAGACCCCAAGCCGACCGCACGCACCCTCGAGGCCGTGCGCGCGCGCCTGGATGTCGTCGACCGGCGCCTGCTGGAGCTGATCGACGAACGCGCCGCCCTCGCCGGCGAGGTTGCCGCCGCCAAGGTTGCGGCGGGGGAATCCGGCCGGTTTGCCCTGCGCCCGACCCGGGAAGCCGAGGTCCTCCGCAATCTCCTCGCCCGTCCGCGCAAGGCCGCGACGCCTGGCCTGGTCGTCCGGATCTGGCGCGAGCTCATGAGCGACAGCCTGTCCCGCCAGGGCCCCTATCACCTGTCAGTCTTCGGCGGTGGGCAGGCTTCCGTGGTCCGCGAGGCCGCCCGGATGCGCTTTGGTGCCGCCCCGCCCCTGGCCGAGGTTGGACGCCCCGAGGAGGCCATTGCCGCGGCGCGCACCCCGGGCGGGGTCGCGATCCTGGCCCTGGACTCCCGGACACCCTGGTGGGGGCGCCTGCTGGCGGACCCAACCCTGCGGGTCTTCGCCGCCCTGCCCTGCCTGACCGCCTGGGGACGCCCCGCCGCCCTGGCCGCCGCCGAGGTCGAGATCGGACCGACGGGGGGCGATCGTACGTACTGGGTCACCGACGCCCCCGGCCCTCCCGGTCGCCTCGTAGAGACCCTGAGCAAGGACGGGGTGGCGGCAGAACTCCTGGCCGACGCCGGCGGCCTGCGATTGTTTGAGCTGGTAGGCTACTACCAATCCAGCGACGAACGCCTGGCCCGGGCGCCGGGCCGGCTCACCGGCGTGATCGGCGCCGCCTCCGCCCCCTTGGATGCCTGAGGCCCTCATGTCCGACCGTCCCCAGCCCAAGCCCCAGCCAAAGCCCGGCATCCTCGACATCTCCCCCTACAAGCCCGGCAAGGCCGCCGTGGAGGGCGTGGCCCACCCGCTCAAGCTGTCGGCAAACGAGAATATCCTGGGCTCGAGCCCGGAGGCCAAGGCGGCCTTCGTCTCGGCCATGGATGAGCTGCATCTCTATCCGGACGGCCGCTGCAACGCCCTGCGCGAGGCGATCAGCTCCAGGTACGGCCTTGAACCCGAACGCCTGCTGTTCGGCTGCGGGTCGGACGAGATCTTCCAGCTGATCGGCCAGACCTTCATCCAGGCCGGCGACAACGCCGTCCAGGGCGAGCACGGCTTTGGCGCCTTCGCCATCGCCACCCGCGCCGCCGGCGGCGAGGTGCGCATGGCGACCGAGGTCAACCTGCGCATCGACGTCGACGAACTGCTCGCCTGCGTGGATGAGCGAACCCGGATCGTCTGGGTCGCCAACCCCGCCAATCCGACGGGCACCCTGGTGGGCGGATCGGAGATCCGCCGCCTTCACGCCGCCCTGCCCGCCGACGTCGTCCTGGTGCTGGACGGCGCCTATGCCGAGTTCGCCGACGATCCGGACTTCGAGGACGGGGTGGACCTGGTCCGCAACTTCTCCAACGTCATCATGACGCGGACCTTCTCCAAGCTGCACGGCCTGGCCGCCCTGAGGGTGGGCTGGGCCTACATGCCGCAGGACATGGCCGACGCCATCGACCGGATCCGCCTGCCCTTCAACGTCTCGATTCCCGCCCAGCGCGCCGCCATCGCCGCCCTGGCGGACCAGGAATTCCAGGCGCGATCCCTGGAGCTGGTTCGGACCTGGCGGCCCTGGCTGTCGCAGCAACTGGGTGGACTGGGGCTGGAGACCACCGCGTCCAGCGCCAACTTCGTCCTCGCCCGCTTCCCGAAGACGCCGGGCCGGACCGCCGCGGACGCTGACGCCTTCCTCTGCGCCCGGGGCCTGATCCCGAGGATGGTCGGGGGCTACGGCCTGCCCGACCACCTGCGCCTCACCATCGGCCTGGAAGAACACAACCGGGCGGTGGTGGACGCCCTGGCGGCCTTCATGGGGACCCGCCCTTGATCTATCCGAAGATGGCGGTGATCGGCTGCGGCCTGATCGGATCCTCAGTGATCCGAGCCGCCCGCGCGGCCGGTGCCGTGGGCTCGGTGGCCGTCGGCGAAGCCAGCCCGGCGCACCGGGCGCAGATCACTGCCCTGGGCTATGCCGACCTGGTCACCGCCGACATGGCCGAGGCGGTGGCGGATGCCGACCTCGTGCTCCTTGCCGTGCCAGTCCTGGCCATGGGCCCTGCAGCCACTGCAGCGGCGGCGGCGCTGAAGCCGGGTGCCACGGTCACCGACGTCGGTTCGGTCAAGGTCAGCGTGGGAGACGCCCTGCGCGCCGCGGTGCCCGCGTCGGTCTTCGTCATCCCCGGACACCCGATCGCGGGCTCCGAGCAGTCCGGCCCCGCCGCGGGCTTTGCCGAACTGTTCCAGGGACGCTGGGTGATCCTGACACCGCAGGCGGACGACCGGACCGAGTCTGCGGATGCGATCCGCCGGCTCTCGGATTTCTGGACCGCCCTCGGCGCCCAGGTGGACATCATGGACGCCGCCCATCACGACCTCGTCCTGGCGGTCACCAGCCACCTGCCCCACCTGATTGCCTACAACATCGTCGGCACCGCCGCCGATATGGAGGAGGTCACCCGGGCCGAGGTGATGAAGTACTCGGCCGGCGGCTTCCGGGACTTCACCCGGATCGCCGCCTCGGACCCGACCATGTGGCGAGACATCTTCCTGGCGAACAAGGACGCGGTGCTTGAGGTCCTGGGCCGCTTCACCGAGGACCTGCAAGCCCTCTCCAGATCCATCCGTTGGGGCGAGGGCGACAAGCTCTTCGAGCTCTTCTCCCGCACCCGCGACATCCGCCAAGGCATCGTCGCCGCAGGCCAGGATAGCGCAGAGCCGAACTTCGGCCGGGACCGCCCGGCCTCCGACGGAGCCCCGAAACCATGAGCGGCTATGCCTGGCTGGCAGGAGCCATCGCCACGGAGATCGTCAGCACCAGCCTCCTGAAGCTGTCCGATGGGTTCACCCGGCTCGTGCCCGGGGTCGGTGCCATCGCCCTGGTCGCGGCCTCCTTCTACTGCCTGGCCCAGGCGCAGAAGACGATTCCTCTTGGCATCGGCTATGCCATCTGGTCCGGGGTGGGCATCCTCGCCATCACCGCCATCGGCTGGATTGGCTTCCGGCAGAAACTCGACCTTCCGGCCATGGTCGGGATGGCGTTGATCCTCGCCGGCGTCCTGGTCATCCGCCTGTTCTCGCGCGCCGAAGCCTAGATCCTGTTCCGGTTCCGTTTCACGCCTCCCTGCGCTAGTTCTGCAGGGTGACGCTCCCGCCCGCCCTCGTCGTTCTGCCCGGACCCAAGGCCGCCCTCGCCGGCGAGGGCCCGGCGCGCCTGCTCAGGCCGCCCGAGGCCCGCGACCTCTTTCGTTCACCGGAGATCCTGGTGGCGCACGCGGCCCTGACCGCCCGCAGGCTGGGCCTGGATCCGCCGCCCCGGTCCGCCCGGATGTTCGACGTGCTGGAGCTGTTCGCCTTCGTGCGTCCTGGTGCCTTTACAGCCCCTTCGGCGGCGGGCCTGGCCCTCGCCCTTGGCTGCCCTGAACCCTCCGGGCCCCTCGAAATGGCGGAGGCCCTGGCCCAGGTCGCCGTTCGCCTGCTTGAAGAACTGGCCGAGAGCCCGACACCCTCCCGGGAGGAGGCCCTGGCCCTGGCCGAGACCCTCGCCCGGGGCGGCTGGGCCTGGGGGCCTGCGACGACGGAGGCCTTGCGTCGCCATCCGTCCAGCAATGCCTTCCGCAGTTCCGGCCTCGATGTCTGGTCCCGCCTGGCAGAGTGGGAGGATCCGGGCCCCGCAGGTGAGCCCGGCGACACCCCCATCAGCCCCGAGGCCGCCGTCCGCAGGCTGGGCGTCCTCCTGGGGCGGGCCCGCCTGGAAGAGGACCGGACGGCCCAGGCGGAGTACGCCCGGGAAGCCGCCTTCGTCTTCGAGCCACGAGAGCGGGAAGGCAGCCCCCGCATGCTGCTGGCCGAGGCCGGCACGGGAGTGGGCAAGACCCTCGGCTATCTGGCGCCCGCCTCGGCCTGGGCCGAGGTCAACGGCCCCTCCGTCTGGATCTCGACCTACACCCGGGCCCTCCAGAGGCAGATCGAGCGCGAGAGCGCGGTCCTGTTTCCCGACCCGGCCGAGCGGGCCCGCCGGGCCGTGGTGCGCAAGGGACGCGAGAACTACCTCTGCCTGCTGAACTTCCAGGACCTTTCCAACACCGCCCAGCTGGGCTCCGCCGACCTGGTGGGGCTTGGGCTGACAGCGCGCTGGATTCGGGCGACCCGGGACGGCGACATGACCGGTGGGGACTTCCCGGCCTGGCTTCCAGGCCTGTTCGCCGGACCCGCCGCTGGCCAGGCGACCGCGTCAAATCTGGTCGACCGGCGGGGCGAGTGCATCCACGCGGGGTGCCCACACTATCGGACCTGCTTCGTCGAGAAGGCGATCCGCGCCTCGCGCCGGGCCGACATCGTCATCGCCAACCACGCCCTGGTCATGGCCCAGGCAGCCTTCGACGGGGCCCGGTCGATACGGGGCGCCCCTGAGGACTCGGAGTCGACCCATCTGCGCCGGGTGATCTTCGACGAGGGTCATCATCTGTTCGACGCGGCGGACTCGGCCTTTTCCACCGCCCTTTCCGGCCAGGAGGCCGTCGAGCTGAGGCGGTGGATCCGGGGCTCGGAGCGGCGGGGTCGACGCGGTCGGGGGCTCGAGGCGCGGGTGGGCGACCTGGCCGGTGCAGATGGGCCCGCTCGTCAGGCCCTGGAGTCGGTGATCCACGCCGCAGGCCAGCTTCCCTCCGAAGGCTGGAGCGCGCGGATCTCCGGCGCCGACGGCGTGGGGGCCCAGGGACCGCTCGAGGGTTTCCTGGCGGCCATGGGGGTCCAGCTCAGGGCCCGGGGCGACCCGGCTGACCCGGCCTGTGCGGCCCGGCCGGCCCTTCCCGAGGTGGTGGCGACGGCGCGGGCGGCGGCCGCCGCCCTGGCCGCGATCGAGGCGCCACTCCTGGCCCTGACGCGCTCCCTCGAGGACCTGCTCGACCAGGGTGCAGAGACCCTGACCGGCGCCGAGCGGGGCCGGATCGAGGGCGTCCTGAGGGGGCTGGACCGGCGCGCCCGGATGACCCTGCCGGCCTGGCGGGGCATGCTGGCCACCCTCGACGGCGCGCCGGACCCGGAGGGCGGGGACGGTTCCGCCGACAGCGACTTCGTCGACTGGTTCGAGGCCACGGTGATCGGGGGCCGGGCGGTCGACTCCGCCTTCCGCCGGCACTGGGTCGACCCCACCGAACCCCTCGCCCGGACGGTGCTCGAGCGGGCCCACGGGGTCCTGGTCACCTCCGCCACCCTCACCGACGCGGCCGCGGAGGATCCCTTCGACCTGGCGGAACTGCGCTCGGGTGGCGGGCGGCTGGAGATCCCGCCCCGACGCCTGCGGCTGGCCTCGCCCTTCGACTACGAGACCTGCGCCCGGGCCTTCGTGGTTACGGACGTGCGCAAGGACGATGCCCGGCAGGTGGCCGCAGCCATGCGGGAGCTGTTCCTGGCGGCGGGCGGCGGCGGGCTGGGCCTGTTCACGGCCATCCGTCGGTTGCGGGCCGTCCATGAGCTGGTCGCCGCCCCCCTTGGTGACCGGGGGCTCTCGCTCTACGCCCAGCACGTCGACCCGCTGGAGGTCGGTGCCCTGGTCGACATCTTCCGGGCCGAGGTCGATTCCTGCCTGCTGGGCACCGACGCCGTTCGCGACGGGGTCGATGTGCCCGGGCGCAGCCTGCGGCTTCTGGTCTTCGACCGGGCCCCCTGGCCCCGGCCAGACCTCCTGCACAAGGCTCGCCGCGCCCGCTTCGGGAACGGCTGGGAT
>JBMOEP010000039.1:0-10803 GCA_049314675.1 Phenylobacterium sp. | reverse complement strand
GAAGTCATAGGCGCCGGGGGCAGAGGGCGGAGGTGGTGGATTGAGCAGGGCGCTGACAGAAATGCGGTCGCCTGGAGCTGGAAGCAGCATCGCCCCCCGGAGGGTCAAGCGAACCCGGACCGGCGTGGCCTCGGGCGACAGGCCCGAGATCGAGACAGGTGCCAACAGGATACGGGGACCGCCCTGCCCCGGGCTGGCGACATCGACCACGACGGCCTCAATGCGGCGGACGCCCCCTGACACTGGCGCGATCGGCGCCCGCACCACCTCGGTCCGGATGCAGGCCACAGCGAAGCCTACGAGGCCAAAGGCCAGCAGAAGGAGCGCCCCACCGCCCCGGCGATGGGTCGCGACACCCAGGCCGGCCGCCGTGACGACACTCGCCGCCAGGAGGGCGAGAGCCGCAGCAATCCAGGAAGGCTCCAGAGGAAGGGCGAAGTTCACGGCGGCAGCCAGACCCAGCGCGACCGGGATCCAGAGGCCAAGGCGTCCGGCCTGCCGACCCGCCTGGGCACCAAGCCAGGCCCCGAGCCGCAGGCCCCTAGGACCCCGGGAGGCGTACATGCTAAGACGCGGCCCGTCGCCCCGCACAGAGGCTTCAGTCATCGGTTCCGGATCTCCCATGAGCGAACGTCAGGTCGTCACGCGCATCGCGCCCTCGCCCACCGGGTCCATGCACATCGGGACGGCCCGTACCGCCCTGTTCAACTGGCTCTACGCCCGACGGACAGGTGGAAAGTATCTGCTGCGGATCGAGGACACCGACCGGGAGCGGTCCACGGAGGGGGCGGTAAAGGTAATTCTCGACGGCCTGTCCTGGCTGGGCCTGGAGCCGGACGAGGCCCCGGTCTTCCAGTTCACCCGGGCTGACCGCCACCGGGAAGTGGCGCTGGACCTCCTGGCCCGGGGCAGCGCCTACCGGGACTACATGTCCCCCGACGAGCTGACCGAGGAGCGCGAGCGCGCCCGGGCGGAAGGCCGAGTGGTCCGCTCTCCCTGGCGCGATGCCGAGGGGCCTGTCGACGCCGGGCAACCGCATGTGATCCGCCTGCGCGCGCCCCAGGTGGGAGCGACGCACATCGACGACCAGGTCAAGGGCGAGGTGGTCTTCCAGAACGTTGACCTGGACGACCTGATCCTGCTGCGGACCGACGGGACGCCCACCTACAACCTGGCCGTTGTGGTCGATGACCACGACATGGGCGTGACCCACGTCATCCGGGGCGACGACCACCTGAACAATGCCGCCCGGCAGACGCATATCTATCAGGCCATGGGATGGGAAACGCCGGTCTGGGCTCATCTGCCCATGATCCATGGTCCAGACGGCAAGAAATTGTCCAAACGCCACGGCGCCCAGGCGGTCAGCGAATTCGACGACATGGGCTACCTGCCCGAGGCCCTGCGCAACTACCTGGCCAAGCTGGGCTGGGGGCATGGCGACGACGAGATCTTCTCCGACGCCCAGGCTGCAGCCTGGTTCGATATCCGCGACGTGGTCGGGGCCCCCGCCCGCCTGGACTGGGACAAGCTCAATCACCTGAACAACCATTACCTTCGGAAGGCCGAACCTGAGCGTCTGGCCGGCCTGGTCGAGAAGGTCCTGAAAAGCCGCGACTGGCCGGTCCATGATGGCGACACCGAGACCCTCCTGCGCACCCTGCCCCTGGTCCGGGAGGGTGCCCCGACGGTTCTGGACCTGGCGGACGCGGTGATCTTCGCCCTGCGGCGACGCCCCCTGGACCTCCCGGAGAAGACGCGCGCCCTGCTCACGGACGAGACCCGGGCCCGGCTTGGACGCCTGTCGATAAGCCTGGAGGGATCGGAGTGGACCGTCCCCGCCCTGGAGGCCACAATCCGGGGCTTCGCCGAGAGCGAAGGCGTCGGGATCGGCAAGTTCGGACCCGCCCTGCGGGCCGTCCTGTCCGGCGGATCGCCGGCACCGGACCTGGCGGGCGCCCTGATCTCCATCGGCAAGGCCGAAAGCCTCGCCCGGATTCAGGATGCGCTTCCTAACTAACCGTTAGTGGATATAAGGCTTTAAAATCGTGGTTTAACTTCTTCCGGAACGAGGGGATGTGATGGGGGATACGGCAAAAATCAGCGTCGAGGGCAAGACCGTCGAGCTTCCTGTCCTGCGGGGAACCGACGGCCCGGCCGTGGTGGATATCCGCAAGCTTTATGCGGAAGCAGATGTCTTCACCTACGACCCCGGCTTCACATCGACCGCGTCCTGCGAAAGCAAGATCACCTTCATCGACGGCGACAAGGGGATCCTGCTTCACCGCGGCTACCCGATCGACCAGCTGGCCGAGGACTCGACCTTCCTGGAGGTCTGCTACCTCCTGCTGAATGGCGACCTGCCCAACGCCAAGGAATTCGAGACCTTCCAGAACACGATCACGAACCACACCATGGTTCATGAGCAGTTTGATCGCTTCTTCCAGGGCTTCCGTAGGGATGCTCATCCGATGGCCATCATGGTCGGTGCCGTCGGCGCCCTGTCGGCCTTCTACTATGACAGCGCCAACATCGACGATCCGCAGCAGCGGATCATCTCGTCGCACCGGCTGATTGCCAAGATGCCGACCATCGCGGCCCGGGCGTTCAAGTACTTCCGGGGCCAGCCCTTCGTCTATCCGCGCAACGATCTCTCCTACTCGGAGAACTTCCTGCGCATGTGTTTCTCGGTACCCGCCGAGGACTGGAAGCCGAACCCGGTCCTGACCAAGGCCATGGATCGCATCTTCATCCTGCACGCGGACCACGAGCAGAACGCCTCGACCTCTACCGTGCGCCTCGCCGGTTCGTCGGGTGCCAATCCCTTCGCCTGCATCGCGGCCGGTATCGCCTGCCTCTGGGGCCCCAGCCACGGCGGGGCCAACGAGGAAGCCCTGAACATGCTGGCGGAAATCGGGACGGTCGACCGCATCCCGGAGTACGTCCAGGGCGTGAAGGACCGGAAGTACCGGCTGATGGGCTTCGGCCACCGGGTCTACAAGAACTACGACCCTCGCGCGAAGGTCATGCAGCAGACCTGCCATGAGGTCCTGGCCGAGGTGGGCAACCCGGACGACCCCCTGCTGAAGGTGGCGATGGAGCTCGAGAAGATCGCGCTCAACGACCCCTACTTCGTGGAGCGCAAGCTCTACCCGAATGTCGACTTCTACTCGGGCATCACCCTGCGGGCCCTCGGATTCCCGCCGGAAATGTTCACCGTCCTGTTCGCGCTGGCGCGCACGGTGGGCTGGATCTCCCAGTGGAAGGAAATGATCGAGGATCCGTCGCAGAAGATCGGCCGTCCGCGCCAGATCTATACCGGCGCCCCGGCCCGGGATTACGTCCCCGTCGACAAGCGCGGCTGATCCCCAAACAGCACTTCCGAGACGACCCGCGCGGCGGCCTCCGAGGGATCGGGGCCGCCGCGTCCCATTGTGTCGAGGGCTTCGTCCTGCGCCGCCGCCTGGGCGCGTGAGAACCCGGGGTCCCGCAGGCGCCGATCCAACTCGGCGGCGAGCCTTGGGCCCGTACAGTCGCCCTGGATAAGCTCCGGTGCCACGAAACGCCTGGCCGCAATGTTGAACAGGACCACCCAGGGCGTGCGGATGATGAATCGGGCGAGGAAGTGGGTGACGGCCCCCAGGCGGTAGGCCACCACCATGGGAACCCCGGCCTGAGCGACCTCCAGGGTGACGGTCCCGGAACAGGCCAGGGCCAGGTCCGCCGCCTTCATGGCCTCGAGCTTCTCGGATTCGCCCTCGATGACATGGACCCGGAAGGGCCAGCCCGCCGCGGCGGCGCGCACCGCGCCTGAGACGGCTTCTGCGACCGGCAGGACCACCTGCAGGGTGGGATGGTCAGCCTTGAGCCTCCGGATCGCGTCCTCGAAGGGCGGCAGGAGTCTCTGGACCTCCCCAGGCCGGCTACCTGGCAGGACAAGCAGGACAGGCGCGGTCGGGGCAATGCCATGCCGGGCCCGGAAGGCCACAGGATCGCAGGTCGAGAAATCCATGTGGAGCGCAGGATTACCGACAAAGGTCGTAGGTAGACCCCAGGTTTCGAAATAGGGCGGCTCGAAGCTGTTGATCACCAGGAGGTGGTCGACGAGGCCCGCAAGGGACTTGGCGCGTCCGGGCCGCGTCGCCCAGACCTGGGGGGCCACATACTTTACCAGCTTGGCCTGGGGGGCCTGTCTGCGAATGGCCCGGGCCGCCAGCCAGCTGAAGCCCCAGGAGTCGATCAGGACAACCAGGTCGGCCCGCTCCCGGACCACCGCCTCGGCCACGTCCTGCGCCCGGCGACGCACCCGGGGAATGGCCAGGAGACCCTCGAGCAGGCCGAAGACCGAGAGCTCCGACATGTCAAACAGGCTGGGGATCCCCGCCTCGGCCATACGGGGGCCGCCCACGCCCACGAGGCGGAGGCTGGCGCCCAGCCGAGCCTGTAGCGCGAGGGCCAGGCCTGCGCCCCGGTCATCCCCGGACGGCTCGCCTGCGACGAGCATGACGGTGGCCGGCGGGGCGATCACGACGCCTCAACGCCAACGACGAAGAGGCCAAGCTCGTCCGCCAGGGCGATGACCGCCTCGCGTTCGAGCACCAGGGTCCGGCCCGCCTCCCCCCCAATGCCCGCGAGGCCCGCACGCGCGGCACCCCGGACCGTGGCGGGCCCCAGGGTCGGGAGATCAACCCGGGTGTCCTGGATCGGCTTGGGCGCCTTGGCGAGAACGCCCCTGCGGGCACCGTCCCGGCCCCGGAGGGCCGGCGCCACCTCGTCCGCGACCCGCCGCAGCATGGCGTCGGTGCCTTCCTGGGCCTCGACGGCGAGGACCAGGCCGTCGCAGACCACCGCCCCCTGCCCGATGTCGAGTTCCCCGACACGCCGGGCAATTTCAAAGGCCCGCTGAAGGTCAGCCTGGTGGGCGGCCTCAGGACGCCACCGACCCAGGGGACCCGCACCGAGGAGCAGGTCGCTACGGGCCTCATGGGCACCTTCGATGGCGAAACCTTCCTTGCGGAACGCCTCCAGGACGGCTCTCAAGAGGGCGTCATCGCCTTTCCGGGCCTCCAGGATCAGGCGCGGTAGCATGGCCACGCCCCGCAGATCCGGCTTGAGGGCGGAAAAGTCGGGGCGGGCGACATTCCCGGCCAGGCAGACTGAGGTGCACTCGGCCTGCTTGAGGACCCGGATACAGCGCCCGATCTCTGCCAGTCCCACCTCGGCCCCGGGGAAGGCCTCCATGGCGGCATCGGCGAAGCCTCGCAGGCGCACCACAAAGAGGGGCCGGCCGGCGTCCTGGCAGTGACGGGCGATCTCCAGGGGCAGGTCACCCCCGCCGGCGATGAGGCCCAGGCGTCCGGGCACCTCGACTAGTCCTCCCGGGCGGGAAGGCAGATGGGACGATTGGCCTCATCGGCGCGGATGAAGTCGATCACCTCCATCACGGGCGCGCTGTGTCCGTAGAGGGCGAGGGTATCCTCGATCCGCTCCTGGAAGCTGCCCTCGCGGGCGAAGAGGAGGCGGTAGGCGGCCCGCAGGTGACCTATGGTCTCGCGGCTGAAGTCACGTCGCCTCAGCCCGACCAGGTTGAGACCCTCGAGATGGGCGTGGTTACCCCACACCAGGCCATAGGGGATAACGTCCTTGGTCACGGCCGCGAGGCCGCCGATGAAGGCGAAGCGACCCACCCGGCAGTGCTGGTGGACGGCGGCGAGACCCGACACCATGACGTGGTCGCCGATCTCCACATGCCCTCCGAGGGTGGCGGAGTGGGCCAGGATAACATTGTCGCCGACCTTGCAATCATGACCCACATGGCTGGTCGCCATGAACATGCCGTCATGACCGACCTGGGTGACCCCACCGCCATTGGCCGTGCCAATGTGCATGGTCACATGCTCCCACATCTGGTTCCGGTCGCCGATCACCAGCTCGGTCGGCTCGCCCCGGTAACCCGTGTGGTGGGGCGGACCGCCAAGGTTCGAGAAGTTCCGCACCAGGCAATCCGCGCCGATGGTCGTGTGGTTCTCGATGACCACATGGGCGAGAACCCGGGTCCGGGCACCGATTCGGACGTGCTCGCCGATCAGGCTGAACGGCCCGACGCTGACCCCCTCGTCCAGCTGGGCACCAGGCGCGACAATGGCGGTCGGGTGAATATCCACGGTCATTGAGGCGTCTCCACCAGCATGGCGGCGAATTCCGCCTCGGCGGCGACCTTGTCGCCAACCATGGCGCGCCCCTCGAACTTGAAGAGCCCGCCCCGGGCCCTGGCGACCCGCACATTGAGTTTCAGGAGGTCGCCTGGCCGGACAGGGTGCCGGAAGCGGCAGTTGTCCAGCGAGGCGAAGAGGATGGTCTTGCCGCGCGGGTCAACGTCGAGGGTCTTGGACATCAGGACCGCGCCGGTCTGGGCCAGGGCCTCGACGATGAGAACGCCGGGCATGACCGGGTAGTCCGGGAAGTGCCCCTGGAAGAAGCCCTCGTTGATGCTGACCGCCTTGATCCCCACGATGGACTGGCCCGAAACATAGTCCTCCGCCCGGTCGACCAGGAGGAAGGGATAGCGGTGCGGAATGCGCGCCAGGATCTCATTGATATCGATGGCATCGCTGGCAGTCTCGTCAGTCATGACTCCGCTCCCTTCCTGCTCTGACCGGCGGACCGGGAAAGCCAGGCCACCTCGCGCAGCCATTTCTGGACAGGCTGGGCCGGGAAGCCGCCCCAGGTCTCGCCCGCTGGAACGTCGCGAAGGACGCCCCCCGAAGCGCCAATACGCGCGCCATCCCCGATGGTGACATGATCGGCAATGCCGGCCTGGCCGCCAAACTGGCAGCCATCCCCGATGGTCACACTCCCGGAGACGCCAACCTGGCCCGCGATGACGCAGTTCCGGCCGATGCGGACATTGTGGGCGATGTGCACCAGATTATCGATCTTGGTATTCTCGCCGATGACGGTGTCCTCGTAGGCACCCCGGTCGACGGTGGTGCAGGCACCGATCGTCACGCCATCCTGAAGGATCACCCGGCCCAGCTGAGGAATGTCGATGATGCCGGCGGATCCCGCCGTGGCCCCAAAGCCGGGCTCGCCGATCACGGCTCCGGCCAGGATCTTCACGCGGTCGCCGATGAGGGCGAAGCCGATCGAGACATTGGCCCCGATCCGGCAGTCGCGCCCGATGGTGACGCCCGGTCCAATGACAGTGTTGGGTCCGATCACCGTTCCTGACCCTATGGAGGCGCCCTGCCCCACGGCCACGCCCGGCCCCAGGACGGTGCCCGGCTCCAGACGCGCGTCCGGCGAAATGGCAGCCGCGCCCACATGCCGCCTTGGCGGATGAAGCGCCGCAGCCACGACTGCGTAGGCGCCATGAGGGTTACGATGGACAAGCGGCGTGCAGCCCGCCGGGAGACTTGTCGCCAGGGTTTGGGGAACGAAACACGCCGTCGGCGGCGCCTCGGCCATGGCCTGCAGGAAGGCTGGAGCCGACACGAAGGCCAGGGCACCTGGCCCACCCCTGGAGGCGATGGCTACGCGTTCGACCCGGATCGCTGCGACACCATCAGGGATAAGGGCACCGGTCAGCTGGCCAATAGCCTCCAGGGTCAGGGGCGGCACCGACTCAAAGAAACGCGGATCAGGCATGATGGTGCATCTTTCCTGACCCGCGACGCCGACGCCAGACCCCTCGAGCGCGTACCACAGACGTGGGCCCCGCTTTTATGGCCATGAGGCGATCCCGCCCGTGAAGTTGTGCCTGTCTTCCCCCTTCAGACGTTCCGTCTGAAGGGAACAGGCTCTAGGGCTTCCGCGCAGGCTGGGCCGGAGCGGCCGGCGCGGCCTGGTCCAGACGTTCCCGGTCAAAGGCGAACTGGGTGATCTTGGCATTCAGGCCCGTGATGACCGACGGGGTGATGTCCATGGCTGGATTGGCGAGGATGATAGCATCCCGCTGGATGAGCAGGCTGCACCTGGCCTGCTGGTAGGACCCCCGAATGACCGGCTCGAGCTCCTGGCCGACACGTCCCAGGGCCTTCTGTTGGGTCGCCTGGAGTTCACGCTCCCGGACCTGCGCCTTACGCTGAAGGGCGTTGGCGCGGACCTGGAGGGAAGCGTTCTTCTGGTCGAAGCTTCCCTGATCCAGGGAGGCCTTCTGGGCGTCCAGGGCCTTGGCCTCGTTCTGCAGGGCGGTCTGCTCCGCGGACAGCTCCGTCTGGACCTGCTGGGTGATCTGCTGGAGGCGGGTCTGGACGTACTTGCCCACAGTCGAGGAGCCGATAGCGCCGTCGAGGGAAAGGATGCAGACCCCGGTGAGCGGCGGGCCGTGGTTGACCGGCGGCGCTGCAGGCTGCGTCTGGGCCTGGGCGGGAGCGGCGAGCAGGACCGCAGCGGAGGCGGCCATAAGGAGAGCGGTTTTGTTCATTTTCATGATCTCAGAATTTCGTGGTTTGCGAGAAGCGGAAGGTCTCAACCCGGTCGTAATCCTCACGCTGGAGGATATGGCTGAAGTCGAAGCGGATCGGTCCCATGGGTGAGCGCCAGAAAACCGACAAACCTGCGGAGGCGCGCAGGGACAGGTCGTCGTAGATACCTGGAATGACGTTACCGTCGATATCGAGCTTTACAGTGTCATCGAGCTTCCCGAGGGTCCCGACGTCAGTGAAGACAGAGGCCCGGATCCCATACTGCTGGGGAATGAAGGTCGGCACCGTCAGCTCCGCGGAGCCGATGGCGAAGATCTCGCCGCCGAGGGCGTCGGACCGGCCGTTACTGGTGTCCCGAGGGCCAATACCCGCCACCTTGAATCCACGGAAGGAGTTGCCCCCCTTGTAGAAGCGGTCGTTGATCCTGACGGCATCGTCGCCCCATCCGGCGACATAGCCGCCGCTGCCGGAGAGGCTGAGGACGAAGTCCTTGTTGAAGCCGTGGTACCAGCCGCCTTCCAGTTCGTTCCGGATGTACTTCACGTCGCCGCCCAGGCCGGCAAAGTCCTGCGACGCGCTGATGAAGAAGCCGCGGCTCGGGCGGACTGGACTGTTCCGCCGGTCGAGGGTGACCTGATAGCCAATGAGCGAGGTCGTGTAGCGTCCCCTCTGGTCGCAGAGGGTCTGGGACACCTGCTGTTGGGACGGATCGCAGTAGTAGTCCGGAACCTGGACGTCATCATCGCGCAGGACATAGCGCATGGTCATGAAGGAATCGGCCGTCAGTGGGAAGCCGACGCGGAAGTTCGTGCCGAGGGTGGTGGTCTTGTAGGAGGAATATTCCGACAGGTCATAGACAAAATAGTAGACGTCGACGCCTGCGCGAAGGTTGCGGCCAAGGAACCGGGGCTCCGTGAAGGAGAGATCCACCTGCTTGCGGTAAGAGCCCCAGGACACCCGCGCCCGGGCATCCTGGCCACGGCCACGGAAGTTCTTCTCTGTGATGCCAATGTCGATCATCAACTGGTCGACCGAGGAATAACCCGCGCTGAAGGTGAGTTCGCCTGTCGCCTGTTCCTCGACCTTGACCAGCAGGTCCGTGCGGTCGGGGTTTCCGGTGGGGGTTTCCTCGATATTGACGTCCTTGAAGAAGCCGAGGGCCCTCAGGTTATTCTTGGAACGGTCCACCAGGGCGCGGTTGTAGGCGTCGCCCTCGACCAGATTCAGTTCCCGGCGGATGACACTGTCGAGGGTCTGGTTATTCCCCACGATGTCGATCCGGTTGACGTAGACCCGCGGGCCTTCGTTGACTTGGAAGACCACGTCCACCAGGCGGGTCTTGGGATCGGCCACATACCGGGGACGCACGTCCACCGAGGCGAAGCCAGCGGCACCCGCGGCGAAGGTCAGGGCGTCAGTCGCCGACTCGATCTGCTGGTCCTCGTAGACCTCGCCGGACTGGATCGGGACGAGCTGGGTCAGTAGGGCGGTGTCGAGTTTCTTGAGCTCGGTCTCCACTGAGATCTTGCCGAACTTGTATTTGGGGCCCTCCTCCACCGAGTAGGTGACGGCAAACCCGTTCCGCGAGGGTGAAAGCTCGGCAACCCCGGAGATCACGCGGAAATCGTAAAAGCCGCGGTTCCTGTAGTGCTTGCGGAGCTGTTCCTTGTCGTACTCCAGCCGGTCCGGATCGTAGTTCGCATTGCTCGAGAAGAAGCGATACCAGGCGGACTCCTCGGTGACGATGACATCGCGCAGATCGTTGTCGGAGAACTCGGAATTGCCGAGGAAGTTAACGCCAAGGACGCCGCTCTTCTTGCCCTCGTCGATCTCGAAGATCAGGTCGACGCGCTTCTGGGGCAGCTCAATGATCTTGGGGGTGACGACGGCGGAAATCCGCCCTGAGCGCCTGTAGAGCTCGATGATCCGCTGGATATCGGCCTGCACCTTGGCCCGCGTGAAGATGCCCCGTGGCCGAACCGTGATCTCGTCACGCAGCTTGTCTTCCTTCAGGCCGGCATTGCCCTCAAAGACGACCCTGTTGATGATCGGGTTTTCGACCACCTGAATGGTCAGCTCGCCCCCGGTCAGGCCTACCTTCACATCCGAGAAGAGGTCGGTACGGAACAGGGCCTTCAGGGCCAGGTCGATCCGCGCCGGGTCCACTGTGTCGCCCACGGCGATCGGCAGGTAAGAAACGATGGTGGACGGCTCGATCCGCTCGTTTCCGCTGACACTGATCCGCTGGACGACGCCCTGCTGCTGGGCAACCGCCTGGGCGCGCGCTGTCCCGGGCGCGGTCAGGGCGGTGGCTCCCAGGAGGATCGCCAGTCCCGAAACGAGGCCAGCGCCGCGGGCGCATCGAATTTGCATGGTC
>JBMOEP010000038.1:0-10814 GCA_049314675.1 Phenylobacterium sp. | reverse complement strand
CCATCTTCTTCGGGAATTCCAGTTCCCGTTCAACGCTTAACGGACGGGAAGGAAAGGTAACATGGCCAAGAAGAGCGCCGTCAACCGTAACGAGAAGGTCAAGCTGCTCGTCCAGCGCTACGCCGCGCGCCGTCAGGTGCTGAAGGCGATCGCGAATAACGAGAGCTTGCCGCTCGAGGATCGTTTTGAGGCTCGCCTCAAGCTCGCCGAACTGCCCCGCAGTTCGTCGAAGGTCCGGATCCGTAACCGCTGTGAGGTCACAGGCCGTCCGCGCGCCTATTACCGCAAGCTTAGGATGAGCCGGATCGCCCTGCGCGAACTCGGCTCTCAGGGCCAGATTCCTGGCCTTGTGAAGTCGAGCTGGTGAGGAGGGTCCCATGGTGAACGACCCCGTCGGCGATATGATCGCCCGCATCAAGAACGCCGCAATGCGCGGCCGTTCGAAGGTTTCCTGCCCGGCTTCGAAGATGCGCGCCCGCGTGCTCGACGTGCTGGCGGAGGAAGGCTACATCCGCGGTTACCAGATGGTGGAGACGCCTGGCGCCTTCCCCGAGTTCGAGATCGAGCTCAAGTACTTCGACGGCCAGCCGGTCATCGTGGAAATCCGTCGGGTCTCCAAGCCTGGCCGTCGGGTCTACTCGTCCATTAAGGACCTGAAGCCCATTAAGAACGGACTTGGCATCTCGGTCCTTTCGACGCCCAAGGGCGTCATGTCGGACGCGGCGGCGCGTGACGCCAACGTGGGCGGCGAAGTCCTGCTGCGGGTGTACTGATATGTCCCGGATCGGAAAGAAGGCGGTTCCGACGCCAGCTGGCGTTACGGTGACCATCGAGGGCCAGACCCTGACGGTGAAGGGCCCGAAGGGACAGCTGTCCTGGACCCTGCCGGAAGAGGTCGAGCTGCGTCATGAAGGCGCGGAGCTCCTTGTGTCCAAGCGCGTGGAAACCACTCGTGCCCAGGCGATGTGGGGTCTTTCCCGCACCTTGGTGAGCAACATGGTGGTGGGCGTGTCTGCGGGTTACGAGGAGGCGCTGGAACTTGTGGGCGTGGGCTATCGCGCGCAGTTGAAGGGCGACGACCTGAGTTTGCAGCTCGGGTTCAGCCACGAAGTGAATCTGCCGCCACCTGAAGGTATCTCCTTCGCAGTTCCCAAGCAGACTGAAATCAGGATCAGCGGGATCGACAAGCAGGCGGTCGGCGAGATCGCCGCGCGCATTCGTCGGATCCGTCCGCCCGAGCCCTACAAGGGCAAGGGTGTTCGCTATCTCGGCGAAAAGGTCCGTCGCAAGGAAGGCAAGAAGAAGTAGGCCATGGCTGTCTCCACCCGTGATTCCGCCAAGCGGCGGTCCGAGCGCACCCGCATACGGCTCCGTAAGCTGGCCAATGGCCGGCCGCGTCTCTCCGTGTTCCGGTCGTCCAAGAACATTTACGCTCAGGTCATCGATGACGAGAACGGCGTAACGCTCGCCTCGGCATCGACCCTCGAGACCGATGCGCCCCAGAAGGGCTCCGACAAGGCCGCTGCGGCCCGGATCGGTGCCCTTGTGGCCCAGCGCGCCCTCGAAAAGGGCGTGACGGATGTCGTCTTCGATCGGGGCGGCTACATCTATCACGGCCGGGTCAAGGCCCTGGCAGACGCCGCGCGTGAAGCCGGCTTGAACTTCTAGGGGTAATTGATGGCTCGTGGAAACGAACAGCGTGGCGACGGCGGACAACGCCGCGGACGAGACCGGGGTGGCCCTTCGGACGATCGCGCCGAGTCCGACATCGTCGAGAAACTGGTTCACATCAACCGCGTTGCGGCGACTGTGAAAGGCGGGCGGCGGTTCTCCTTCGCGGCCCTCATGGTGGTCGGCGACCAAAAGGGGCGTGTTGGCTTCGGTCATGGGAAGGCCCGTGAGGTTCCCGAGGCCATCCGCAAGGCCACCGAGGAAGCCAAGAAGACAATGATCCGCGTGCCGCTTCGCGAGAGCCGCACCCTGCACCATGACGGCGCAGGCCGCTGGGGCGCGGGCAAGGTCATGGTCCGCTCTGCGCCTCCCGGCACCGGCGTCATCGCCGGTGGCCCGATGCGCGCCGTCCTCGAGACCCTCGGCATCCAGGACGTCGTTGGAAAGTCGGTCGGATCGTCCAATCCCTACAACATGGTCCGTGCGACCTTCGAGGCGCTGAAGGCCCAGTCTTCGCCGCGCCAGATCGCCTCCAAGCGGGGCAAGAAGGTCGCTGACGTCCTCGGTCGCCGCGCCGATGGCGCCTCGGCCGCCGCCGACGGAGAATGAGCATGACCAAGGTCACCGTTCGTCAGATCGCCAGCCCTATCCGGCGCAAGAAGGACCAGCGCGCGACCCTCGTCGGCCTGGGCCTCAACCGCATTGGTCGTGTCTCCATACTTGAGGACACGCCGTCCATCCGTGGCATGATCGCCAAGGTCCATCACCTGGTCGAGGTGGTTTCCGCCTGACCCTAGGCGCTTCATCCGGAGCGCCAACATCGTCAAAGCCGAGTCGGGCGGTTCGCCCGGCGACAGATCTCAGGAGAGAGGCGCAGATGACCAAGCTTAATGAGCTCGCCCCAAGCCCCGGTTCCGTTAAGGGGCGCATGCGCGTCGGCCGCGGTCCCGGTTCTGGCAAGGGCAAGACCGCCGGTCGCGGCGTAAAGGGCCAGAAGTCCCGGACCGGCGTATCCATCGCCGGCTTTGAGGGCGGCCAGATGCCGCTCCACATGCGGATGCCCAAGCGCGGTTTCAACAATCCCTTCGCCCTTGAGTTCGCGGAAGTGAACCTCTGGCGCCTGGAGCAGGCGATCGCGGCCGGCAAGCTTGACGCCAAGGCGCCGATCGATGCCGCGGTCCTGGTCGCATCCGGCGTGGTCCGGCGCCCCTTGGATGGCGTCAAGCTACTGGGCAAGGGCGAACTGACGTCCAAGCTCAACCTGACCGTCTACGCCGCCTCCGCCGCCGCCAAGGCGGCTGTTGAGAAGGCCGGGGGTACGGTGACCACCACTGCGCCGGTCGACACCGGCGAGCCCAAGGGCAAGCTTCAGAAGAAGGTCCGGGCCTGATCCCGGGTCGGGGGCGCCGCGAGGGCTGACAGGGCCTCGCGCGCACCCTATCTTGATAGGCTCACCAGTGAGGGTGTCCCATGGCTTCGGCCGCTGAGCAGCTTGCCGCGAACCTCAATTTCGGTGCCTTCCAGAAGGCCACGGAACTCCACAAGCGTATCTACTTCACCCTGATTGTCCTGGTGGTTTACCGCCTGGGGACCTACCTGCCGATCCCGGGGATCGACGCCGGTGCCTTCGCCGCCGCCTTCCAGGGGCAGTCCCAGGGCATCCTGGGGATGTTCAACCTGTTCTCTGGTGGTGCCGTAGAGCGAATGGCCGTCTTCGCCCTGAATGTCGGCCCCTACATTTCGGCTTCCATCATCGTCCAGCTCCTCGGCGCGATCTATCCGCCCTGGGAGAAGCTCCGGAAAGAGGGTGGTGAGGCGGGGCGCAAGACGCTCAACCAGTACACGCGCTATCTCACCGTTGTGCTCGCTGTGATCCAGGCTGCGGCCATCGCGGCGAGCCTGCAGGCCAGCCCGGGCCTTGTTGTCAGCCCCGGCCCGTTCTTCACCCTGTCGACCGTCGTGACCCTAACGGGCGGCACCATGCTGCTGATGTGGCTCGGTGAACAGATCACCAGCCGTGGCGTGGGGAACGGGGTATCCCTGATCATCTTTGCGGGGATCGTGGCAGGCCTTCCCACGGGGGTGATGCAGCTTCTGACGGTCATGCGTACCGGCCAGATGTCCAGCTTTGGCGGGGTGATGATCTTGATCCTCGCCATCGCCGTGGTCTTCGCGATTGTCTTCATGGAGCGGTCGCAGCGCCGCATATTGGTTCAGTACCCCAAGCGCCAGCAGGGCAACCGGATGTTCGGGGGCGAGACGTCCTTCCTGCCGCTAAAGGTGAACACCGCAGGCGTGATCCCTCCGATCTTCGCCTCATCCCTTCTGCTTCTTCCGGCGACGACCATGGGCTTTCTGGCAACGGCGAACCTGCCGCAGTGGCTTCAGTGGCTCCCCGGGGCCGTCGGCCTGCTGCAGCATGGACAGCCGGTTTTCATGCTCTGCTACGGGGCGCTGATCATCTTTTTCTGCTTCTTCTACACCTCCATCGTCTTCAATCCTGAGGAGACGGCGGAGAATCTTCGGAAGTATGGTGGCTTCCTTCCTGGGATCTCTCCTGGAAAGAGGACGGCAGCCCATCTGGACTTTGTCCTGTCCCGGCTGACTGTGATTGGTGCCGCCTACATCGCTGCGGTCTGTCTCCTGCCGGAGGCTCTGATCGGTTTCTACAATGCGCCCTTCTATCTCGGCGGGACCTCAATCCTGATCGTCGTCAGCGTCACCATGGACACGGTCACCCAAATCCAGTCTCATATGCTCTCGCACCAGTACGAGGGACTGATCCGTAAATCCCGCCTGCGCGGCGGACGGGAACGCTAGACGGGTCTGGCGATTTCAACGGTCCGGGACAGGGCCGGGCGACGGGGAGCTTCGCACATGAACCTCATCCTTTTCGGACCGCCAGGGGCAGGCAAGGGCACCCAGGCCAAGCGGCTGATGGAGACCCGCAACATGGTGCAGCTCTCGACGGGCGACATGTTGCGCGCGGCGATCGCGTCCGGTTCTGAACTGGGCAGGCGGGTCGAAGGCGTGATGCAGCGCGGCGAACTTGTGACAGATGAAATTGTGATCGCCCTGATCGAGGAGCGGCTGCCAGAGTCCGAGGCGGCCGGTGGCGCCATCTTCGATGGATTCCCCCGGACCGTTGCCCAGGCCGAAGCGCTGGACGTGATGCTGAAGGGCAGGGGGGCTGCCATCGATCGTGTGCTCCGCCTGAAGGTCGATGACGAAGCCCTCACCGGCAGGATTGCAGGCCGTTTCGCGGAGTCCGGTCGGCCGGACGACAATCCCGAGAGTTTCAGGGTTCGGCTCGACGCCTACAACGCCCAGACGGCTCCGCTGATTCCCTATTACACGGACGCCGGGAAACTGGTGGAGATCGACGGTATGGGGTCGATCGATGAGGTTGCCTCCGGGATCGATCGGGCGCTTTCCGCGAACTAGGCCATTATTCCGGTGGCGGCTCTCCGTTCTTCGGCCCCACCGCTCGAAAAACGCGCGCCTACCATTGACGAGTCGGCTTCTATTCCATAAACGAGGCGCTTCCGCGAAACGCGCGAGGGACGTTCTGGCCTTTTGACTCGGTCAGAGCGGTGCTCGTGCATCTTTGCGTGACGAGGAGAGAACCCCACGTGGCCCGTATCGCCGGCGTAAATATACCTACGAACAAGCGCGTCGTGATTGCGCTTCAGTACATTCATGGCATCGGCCAGGCCAAGGCCGCCGAAATCGTGAGCAAGGTCGGTATCGAAGATGCCCGACGCGTCAACCAACTGTCTGACGCAGAGGTTCTTCAGATCCGGGAGACCATCGACCGTGACTACACGGTAGAGGGTGACCTTCGCCGCGATACTGCCGTCAACATCAAGCGGTTGATGGACCTGGCCTGCTACCGCGGCCTTCGTCACCGTAAGGGGCTGCCTGTCCGCGGACAGCGCACCCACACGAACGCTCGGACCCGCAAGGGCCCGGCCAAGCCGATCGCCGGCAAGAAGAAGTAAGAGAACAAAGCGATGGCCAAGGAACCGGCTCGCGTCAAAAAGCGCGAACGCAAGAACATTACATCGGGCGTGGCGCACGTGAACGCCTCGTTCAACAACACCATGATCACCATCACCGACGCTCAGGGAAACGCGATTTCCTGGTCTTCCGCCGGTACGATGGGGTTCAAGGGGTCCCGGAAGTCGACGCCTTACGCGGCGCAGATGGCCGCCGAGGACGCCGGTCGTAAGGCTGCCGAGCACGGGGTGAAGACCCTCGAGGTCAACGTTTCCGGCCCGGGTTCAGGGCGGGAGTCAGCGCTTCGGGCACTCCAGGCCGTGGGCATGACGATCACCACAATTCGTGACGTGACTCCGATCCCGCACAACGGCTGCCGTCCGCCGAAGCGGCGTCGGGTCTAACGCGTTAAGCTCCGCACTTCTCCTTCGCCGGGCTGCGAAAAACGCGTCCGGCGATCCTGCGTTCGAGGGACATTCATACGTGATTGAAAGAAACTGGAACGAACTCATCCGCCCGGAAAAGCCTGCCATCGAGCTTGGCATCGACCCGTCCCGCAAGGCGCGTCTGGTGGCAGAACCCCTCGAGCGCGGTTTTGGCGTTACCCTCGGGAACAGCCTGCGCCGGGTCCTGTTGTCCTCCCTGCAAGGGGCAGCCGTCACCGCCGTCCAGATCGACGGTGTCGTCCATGAGTTCTCCTCACTTGAGGGCGTCCGGGAGGACGTCGTCGACATCGTTCTGAACATCAAGCAGCTTGCCCTCCGCTTGCATGCGGATGGTGTCAGGCGGATGACGCTCCGGGCTCAAGGGCCGGGTGCGGTGACCGCCCGTCAGATCGAGACCGGCGCGGACATCGAGATTCTGAACCCTGACCATGTGCTCTGCACACTCGACGAGGGTGCCAGCGTCCGGATGGAGTTCACGGTGCAGAACGGCAAGGGCTATGTCCCCTCCGAGATGAACCGTCCCGAGGACGCGCCGATCGGCCTGATCGCGGTCGACAGCCTTTACTCGCCGGTCAAGCGGGTGGCCTATCGGGTGGAGCCGACCCGCCAGGGCCAGAGCCTCGATTATGACAAGCTGATCATCGAGGTCGAAACCAACGGTGCAGTGACCCCCGTGGACGCGGTGGCCTACGCCGCCCGGATCCTTCAGGACCAACTGCAGATCTTCATCACCTTCGAAGAGCCGAAGAAAAAGTCCGACGCCGACTCCAAGCCCGAGCTGCCCTTCAATCCGGCCCTGCTGAAGAAGGTGGATGAGCTCGAGCTGTCCGTCCGCTCGGCGAACTGCTTGAAGAACGACAACATCGTCTATATCGGCGACCTCATCCAGAAGACGGAGGCGGAAATGCTCCGCACGCCGAACTTCGGGCGTAAGTCGCTGAACGAGATCAAGGAAGTGCTCGCGGGCATGTACCTGCATCTCGGGATGGACGTTCCCAACTGGCCGCCTGAGAATATCGAAGAGCTGGCCAAGAAGTTCGAAGACCAGATGTAATCCTGCGGCGCGTCGCGAGACGCCCCGCTTCTGAGGAGAGACCGCAATGCGTCATGGAAATGGGCACCGCAAGCTGGGACGGACCAGCGCGCACCGGATCGCCATGTTCGCCAACATGGCTGCCAGCCTCATCAAGCATGAGCAGATCGTCACGACCCTGCCCAAGGCCAAGGAGCTTCGGCCCGTGGTCGAAAAGCTGGTGACCCTGGCCAAGCGCGGCGACCTGCACGCTCGCCGGCAGGCGATCAGCCAGATCCGCGATGTTGAGCAGGTCGGCAAGCTGTTCGCGACCCTGGGGCCGCGCTATGCGGATCGCAACGGCGGCTATACCCGAGTCCTGAAGGCCGGGTTCCGTTATGGTGACAACGCCGCGCTGGCGGTCATCGAGTTCGTCGACCGCGATCCCTCGGAAAAGGGCAAGGACTCTGGACCGGTCCAGGTTTCAGCCTTCGCCGACGCCTGAGGTTTCCCGGCCAAGACCAAGGAATTTGACCCCGGCCCTGCGCCGGGGTCTTTTTTTTTGGGGCAGGCTGGGTGAGTGTTGCAGATGACCAGACGCTCCCTCCTGCTTCTCCTGCTCCTTCCTTTCCTCGTCTTCCGGGCTGCCGAGGCCCGGGCGCAGACGCAGGAACCGGCCCTGCTGTTGATTTCCATCGACGGTTTCCGGGCGGATTACCTCAGTCGGGGGTATTCCCCCGTCCTGGAAGGCCTGGCCCGCCGGGGTGTCCGGGCCGAGGCCATGCGCCCATCCTTCCCAAGTGTCACCTTCCCCAATCACTACACCCTGGTAACCGGGCTCCGGCCGGATCGCCACGGCATGGTCGACAATGTCATGCGGGATGCCCGTCGGCCTGGCGTCACCTATTCCATGTCCAACCGGAGCGAGACCAACGACCGCTTCTGGTGGGACGATGGCGAACCTATCTGGGTCACCGCAGAAAAGGCGGGGGTACGGACCGCCACCCTGTTCTGGCCGGGGTCGGAGTCGGACATTCACGGGGTCCGCCCGACAACCTGGCTGACCTTCGACAAGACCCTGTCGCCCGAGCGCCGGGTCGAACGCCTCCTGGAATGGATGGGTCGTCCGAAGGAACAGCAGGCCCGGTTCATGACCCTGTACTTCGATGATGTGGACACAGCGGGGCACCAGTTCGGACCGGACTCCCCGGAGGTAAACGCGGCCATCAAGCGGGTCGATTCCTCCATTGGCCAACTCACCCGCGGGATCGAAGCTCTGGGCCGTCCCGTTGACCTCGTCATCGTGTCCGACCACGGGATGGCGGCGACATCGCCAGACCGGGTCATCGAGATCGAGTCGCTGGTACCCCCGGGAAGTTTTGAGCTCGTCTCCCAGGGCGCAGGGGCTGGGCTGGTACCTCTTCCCGGACGGGAAGCCGAGGTCCTGGCCTCCGTCTCCGCCCCGCATCCCCATGTCGCCTGCTGGCCCAAGGCGCGCATTCCAGAGCACCTGCACTATGGCACCCATCCTCGGGTTCCCCCTGTGGTCTGCCTGCCCGATGCCGGCTGGCTCCTCCTCAGCCGTGAGACGCTGGCCCGTCGTCCCGTCCGGGCTGGCGGCGCGCATGGCTACGATCCAGCCGCACCGGAGATGGCCACCCTGTTCATGGCGTCCGGGCCGTCCTTCCGCCAGGGCGTGATCCTCCCCGCCTTTGACAACGTCCACCTCTATCCCCTCCTGGCCCGCCTGATCGGGATCAAGCCGCTGCCGTCGGACGGGAAGGCCGAGGTACTGTCCGGGGCGCTGGCGCCGGGGGCCCTTAAGCCAGGCGGATCCTGAGCCGGCTCTGGCCTGAACCCGTGCCGGGAAGACAACTGGCGCGCGGGCTGGCGGTCAGACTTGCGGCCCCGGAGGCTTCAGGCCAAGGTCCCGCGCTACAGGGGACCCGACCATGACGACGGAAGATTCCACGCCCACCCGACGCCGGGCGGCCTTCGGTTTCATCTTTACATCGGCCCTGCTGAACGCGGTGTCCTTTGGCATCACCATCCCGATCCTGCCTGGGCTAATCAAGGAATTCGCCGGGGGCGATACGGCAGCCGCCGCAGAGTGGAACATGGTGTTCGGCGCGGTCTGGGGCGTCATGCAGTTCTTCTGCGGACCCATACTGGGCGTGCTTTCAGACCGCATCGGCCGCCGGCCGGTCCTCCTGATCTCCTTCCTGGGCCTGGCCTTCGACTTCCTGTTCCTGGTCTTCGCCCCCAGCCTGATGTGGCTGTTCGTCGCGCGGATCGTAAACGGCATGACAGCGGCCAGCTTCTCCACAGCCAACGCCTATGTGGCGGACGTCACGCCGGTCGACCAGCGCGCGCGCTATTTCGGCTTCATGGGGGCTTCCTTCGGGTTCGGCTTCCTGATCGGGCCTGTTCTCGGAGGTCTGCTGGCCGGTCCCTACATGCAGTCCCTTGTCGGGGACTTCGCCATCCGGCTGCCCTTCGCGGTTGCCGGGGCCCTGGCCTTCCTCAACTTCCTTTACGGCCTTTTCGTCCTGCCGGAGTCCCTGCCACCGGAACGCCGCAGCGCCCGGTTCGACTGGAGCCGCGCCAATCCGGTCGGGTCCCTGAAGTTCCTGCTTGAACATGGCCAGCTGGCCGGCCTGGCAACCGTCGGTTTCCTGTTCCAGATTGCGCACAACGTCCTTCCGGCGGTCTTCGTCCTCTACACTGGCTATCGCTACAACTGGGACCTCCAGACCATCAGCCTGACCATGTTCCTGACCGGAGCCCTGGGGATAGTCATGCAGACCCTTGTGGTCGGGCCAGTGGTCCGGAAATTGGGCGAGCGGGGCGCGCTCCTCATCGGCTGTGGGGGCGCCGCCGCCGGCTTCCTCTGTTATGGCCTTGCGCCGACGGGTCTGACCTATCTTGCGGCGGCGCCCATCTTTGCCCTGAGCAATCTGCTGGGTCCTGGCCTGCAGGGCCTCATGACCCGGCGTGTCGGGCCGGAGGCGCAGGGGCAGCTTCAGGGCGCCAACCAGAGCCTGACCGGCATCGCCACCATCATCGGCCCCTTCCTGTTCGGCGGCAGCTTTGTCTATGCCCTGAAGCACGAGTCCCTTTCGGCCTGGCCGGGCCTGCCGATCCTGATCGCTTCGGCGCTGATGGTGGCGGCCTTTTTCTTGGCCTGGAGGGTTGGCCGACCCCTGCCGATCGCACCCGTCGCCGGTCCAGCCGCCGTCGCCGGGGAGTGAAGACGTCCGCCGGATGAGGTGCGCCATGATTGCGCCCGAAACCTGACGGATCAGGAACTGAACCTCACAGGAAGTCCCATGCACCTGAACAGAGCCCTGGTCCCTGCCTTCGTCCTTCTGGCGGCCTGTTCTGGCCCCGCCGGGCGGACCGAGGCCCAACCCCCGCCCCTCGCCCAGCCGACCCGGGCGGCGCCCTCCGACCCTCTGAACATGAAGGCCTCCTTCGCCCCGGTGGTCCGCAGGGCGGCGCCGGCGGTGGTGAACATCTCGGCCAAGCGCGTCGTCCGCCAGCAGGTCGACCCCTTCTGGCAGATGTTTGGAATGGGCGTGCCCCCCAGCCGGGTCGAGGGATCGCTCGGCTCCGGGGTCATCGTCCGGTCGGACGGGATCATCATCACCAACAACCACGTCATCGAGGGCGGCCGGGAGATCACA
>JBMOEP010000037.1:0-11120 GCA_049314675.1 Phenylobacterium sp. | reverse complement strand
AGATCTTCATCGACATGCACAAGGAAGGCGCCGCCTTCCGCTCGCTGATGAACAATTTCGCGGTGTCGATCTCGATCGGCCTCCAGTACAGGGTGCCCCTCGACGACTTCGTGGACGCCTTCGTCTTCACGCGCTTCGAGCCGGCGGGTTCTCCCGGGGCGCAGCACCCGACAACCTCGTCTTCCTGCCCACGCCGCAGGAGCGCGGAACCCAGGGCGGACTGCGCAGGGACGCCGACGTCTGCCCGGACTGCGGCGACACGGCCCTCGTGCGAAAGGGGGCGGATCTCATCTGCGACACCTGCGGCGTCCGCGCCGAGGGCGACCTCACCGGCTGATGGGTCTGCATCAAGAGAGCCAGATCACGTCGCGGCCGGTTGGGCGTTCTACCCGTGAGCAGACCTTCCGGCTTCCGCTGGGAAAAACTCTAGGCTGCGCCGGTCCGCTGTGCGCCAGGTGTCACTCTTGGACAGCCCCTTGTGTCACCTCTTGGGCGTCAGCTTCACCAGCTTCCCGTCGGAGCCGCGCCGGCCATCGGTGAGAAGATAGATTGAGCCGTCAGGCCCCTCCTCCGGCTCGCGAATGCGCGTACCCAGCGCGAACTGGTCGCCCTTCGTGGCCTCGGGTCCGTTGACATCGACCCTGACCAGACTCTGACTGGACAGACCGCCGATGAAGAGATCGCCGCGCCACTGCGGCCAGAGCTTGCCGGAATAGACCATCATCCCCGCGGGCGATATCGCGGGATTCCACCAGACCTTCGGCGCCACAAAGCCGTCGCCAGGGCTATGATCCGGGATCGCCGCCCCATTGGTCGGCGGGCCCGGGTAGTTGTCGCCATTGGAGACGACCGGCCATCCGTAGTTGCGGCCGGGCAGGATCAGATTGACCTCGTCCCCACCCAGAGGGCCCATCTCCTGCTCCCACAGGTTGCCGTTTGCGTCGAATGCCAGGCCGAGGAGGTTGCGGTGGCCATAGGTCCAGATGGCGGGATCACCGCCGCGCGCCGCCAGGGGATTGCCAGCTGCCGGCGTGCCGTCGTCGTTGAGGCGCAGAACCTTGCCTGAGAGGATCTTGATATCCTGCGGCTCCGTGCGCTGGAAACCGTCCCACTGCTGGCGATCACCGGCGGCGAAAAACAGCTTGCCCTCGGGCGAGAACGCGATGCGGCCAGAATAGTGGCCCGCCTTGGCGTCATACTTGGGGCCGCGGAAAAGCGTCTGCACGTTGCTTAGCGACGGGGCGTCTCCGTCATTGAACACGCCGCGCGCCAGGACCAGGCTCGTGTCCTTACCGGCGGCTTCCGAATAGCTGAGGTAAACCATCCGGTTCTTGGCGAACCGGGGGTGAAGCACGACATCCATCAGCCCGCCCTGTCCCTGGGATGTCACGGCGGGGGTGCCGGTCACGGTCTTTCGCTGTTCGCCGTCTGCTGAGAGCATCAACAGCTGGCCAGCCTTCTCGGTGATCAACATGCGGCCGTCGGGCAGGAAGGTCATGGCCCAGGGCTGGTCGAGGTCGGCGACTTCCTCGATCCGGAACGGCGCGTTGGGTGGGGCTGAAGGCGCTTTCATGGCCGCGACGGCGGCGACGGCCCCGCCGGTCAGCACGAATGCGGCGGCGAGCGCAATCGCCCACGGACGAGGAGTACGGTCCGGCTTGTTCGTAACAGTCGAGGTCGGCTTGATCATGGGAGGTCACCTGTCGAGGGGTAAAGATCGTGGCCCGCCGCGGATACTACCGCGCGCATCCCGCTAATCGACGACCCTGTCTTCGCTTCGATGTTTCTGAGCGGGTTCGCTCTTGCTTGTTCCGGATCGCTCACGACGCCTCCAAGTTTGCTCCCCACCCCGGATATTGAATTAGCTGCACGCGGCTGACAATGTCCGCAATGGGTCTCCAATGTCAGGTTCTGTCCGCTAGCGACTCAACCCAACTCCGGCGTCAGGTGCTCGTGCAGGTCATGCTTATGGCCCGCCTCAGGCCCATGGTCACCGTTCGGCGCTACCGCGATCAGGTTCAGTTCGCCGAACCGGACCCCGCGCTCGGCCCGGATGGCGTCGGCAAGCGCGCGCACCTGTGCCGTATGACCCTTGAGCATCATGCTCTCCAGGCAGTGGTCATGGTCCAGGTGCACGTGAAAGGTCGCGACTACCAAATCGTGATGCTCGTGGCTGATCTCGGTCAGCCGCTGGGCCAACGCTCGGACGTGGTGGTTGTAGACGTAGGAGAGGTTGCCCACACAGTCCCCGTCGGTGGATGCGTACTGACGCTCTGCGATGGCCTTGCGGACAAGGTCTCGCATGGCCTCGGAACGGCTCTCGTAGCCCTGGCCGGCGATGAGGCTGTCGAACGCCTCCGCTAGTGTCTCTTCCAGAGAGATCGTCACGCGCTGCATCGGTGCCTCCTGAACGGCCCAACCATAGGCGTCGGGACTGCCCCTGCCAAGAAACCCAGGTTTGACTTCGATGTGGGAGTAGGAACTATCATACCAAAGTTCCTACCGAGGGGGCCTCATGCGGCGCAGCGCAATTCTATCCCTCCTCATGCTCGCCCCCGCCGTGCCAACTGTAGCGTTGGCCGCGGACGAGGCTCCGCCGATCGCGACCGCGGCGCCCGAGTTGGACGAGGTCTACGTCTGGGGCAAACGCGAGGGCCGGATCGGTCAGGCGACCTCCGCCAGCGAGGGGACCGTCAGCTTCAGCGCCTACGCCATCCGGCCGATTCTACGTCTGGGCGAGCTGGCCGAGGTGATCCCAGGGCTGGCCGCCACCCAGCACTCGGGCTCTGGCAAGGCCAATCAGTTCTTCCTGCGTGGCTTCAATCTCGACCACGGCACCGACTTTTCCATTTCACTGGATGGCGTGCCGCTCAACCTGCGCACCCACGCCCACGGCCAAGGCTATCTCGACATCAACGGCGTCGTCCCGGAGCTGGTCGAGACGATCTCATACCGCAAGGGGCCTTACTTCGCGGAGGCGGGAGACTTCTCGGCCGCCGGGACGGCGGGCTTCCGCACTTTCCAGACCTTGCCACGCAGTTTCATCGAGGTAGCCGGCGGAGAACATAACTACGGTCGCGTCGTCGCCGGCGTAAATGTCGGCAACGGCCTGATCGCCCTCGACGTCAACACGGCTGACGGCCCCTGGGTGCGCGACGAGAACCTGAGGAAAGCCACTGCGCTCGCCCGCTTTGGTGTCGGCGACTGGTCGGTTACCGCCTTGGCCTATGGTGCCAGCTGGGACGCCACCGACCAAATCCCGCAGCGCGCCGTCGATGCCGGCCAGATTACCCGTTTCGGCGTCATCGACCCCACCGACGGTGGCCGAACCCGCCGCTTCATCCTCTCTGGAAGGTACCGTCCAGACGACAACACCGACATTGTCCTCTATGCCCAGCGGTACACGCTGAACCTGTGGTCTAACTTCACCTACTTCCTCGACGATCCGATCAACGGCGACCAGTTCGAGCAGGCTGAGCGGCGCTGGATCCTGGGCGGCTCGGCAACCCGCACCTGGGCCGCGCCCGACAGTCCCTGGACCTTCGCACTCGGCGCTGAGACCCGATTCGATCGCATCGACCCCCTCGGCCTCTATCGTACGCGTGCGCGCGCGCGCCTCTCCACCGACCGTCAGGACGAAGTGGGCGAGTTCTCCGGCGCTCTCTACGGTCAGGCTGCGTGGGCGTCCGGCCCCTGGCGCGCGACACTCGGCGTGCGCGCGGACGCCATCTTCGCTGAAATCGACTCCGACAACCCTTTGAATTCCGGCCAGGAGAGCGAGGCGATCGTGAGCCCTAAGCTCAGCCTGGCCTATCGCGTCTCCGACAACTTCGAGTTCTATGCCGACGCGGGTCGCGGATTCCATTCCAACGACGTCCGCGGCTCGGTCCAGCGCGTCTCCCCGGTCAGCCTCGCCCCGGTTGATACTGTGCCGATCTTCGCCGCAGCCGATGGTGCGGAGGTTGGCGCGCGTTTCGAGGGCGGTGGCGTAACGGCCAGCGTCGCGCTTTGGGCGCTCCGCCTGGAGTCAGAGCTGGTGTATGTGGGCGACGCTGGCGAAACCGAGAGCACGGATGGCACGAAGCGGATGGGCGTCGAGGCCCTGTTCACTTGGACTCCGACTCCGGGAATCAACCTTGATGTCTCCGGCGCGGCCACCCGCGCCCGCTATAGCGGCGACCCGCCCGGCGGCGACCGTATCCCCAATGCTCTTGAGTATGTCTTCACCGCCGGGGCTATCGCGAAACTCACCGAGGACACCACGGCGCAGGTTACGGTTCGTCACCTGGGTCCAGCACCATTGGTCGAAGATGATAGCGCCCGGTCGAAAAGCTCCACGATCGTCAATCTTGCCCTGAGCCACCGACTGGGCCCGGTCACCATTACCGGGGACATCCTCAACCTCTTGGAGAGCAAGGACAATGACATCACCTATTTCTACACCTCTCGCCTCCCCAGGGAGCCAGCCGAAGGCGTCGACGACATCCACTTCCACCCGGTGGAGCCCCGCCAACTCCGCATAAGCCTGCGCTACAACTTCTGATCGCTTGAATTCCGACACAAGAGTCGGAAGTGCACGACGTCCAGACGCAGGTCTGAACCTCGCCTAAAGGTCGTTTCTTCCCGTTGCCCCGGCACCCCTGGCGGACCCGGCCCCCAACGGGTCTCCAATGTCAGGTACTGTCCCCTAGCGGGCACCCAGGCGGACCAGTACGGACCGGGGGATTCCCAGGTCGGCGATCACCGGTTTCTGGTCGCGCATGCCGCAGGCTTCCCGCTGGATAAAGAGGGCCCAGACCGCCTCGGCCGCCGCCGTCAGGAGCGCCTCCCGACCCTCCGAGGCCAGGCTGGCCTCATCGGTCAGCCGGGCCAGGGCAGCCTCCGCACGGGCGCCTGCGCGGCCGAGTGTGGCCGCAGCTTCGGACACCAGCTCGGCCTCGAGGACGCTGAAGCCGGTCTCGCGGGCGAGGCGCGTCGAGGTCCCGAGATCCGGTAGGCGCAGGCTCATCAGGTCGGCTCCGCATAGGCAATCCCAGCAGAGTTACAGCATTTTAAGTGGCGCGCCACCGGGGTGGCGGTCATAGGCATCCGCATGATCTCGCATGTGTTCGGTGTTGTTTTCAGACGGCTTTGCCCGGTCCTCGCCGGAGGTCTCCTCGTGGCCCCCATGGCGGCACAGGCCCTGACTGTGGTTCCCGAGCGGGACATTCCCCGGATGGTCAGCTTCGGCGGTGCCTGCGTCGGCTGCGACCTTTCCGGACGGCAGCTTTCCGGCGCCCGATTCCAGGGGGCGGATTTCTCGGAGTCGATCCTCATTGGCGCTGACCTCAGGGACGCCAGCCTGAGGGGCGCGGACTTCAGCCGTTCAGACCTCTCCAGCAGTGACCTGACCGGCGCCGATATCACTGGCGCTGACTTCGAGGGCGCACGCCTCAGGGCAGTCCGCCTGGACAGCGCCTGGATCCGCGGTGCCAGCTTCTCCGGTAGCGACCTGGAAGGGGCCAGCCTGAAGGGTGTGGTCTTTTCGGGCGTCGACCTGCGCGGCGCTCGGAACCTCAGGCAGGAACAGCTTGATGCCGCCTGCGCCCAGGGTGCCGTCAAGCTTCCCAAGGGAATGATCCTCAGGGCCTGTGCCGGGGGTGCCTCGCCCCGCTGACCCCGGGGGCTAGGCCTTGAGCGGCAGGGCCGTGCGGATGTGCAGTTCCTTGAGCTGCTTGTCCTCGACCGGCGAGGGCGCGCTCATCAACAGGTCCTGGCCCTGCTGGTTCATCGGGAAGGCGATGACCTCGCGGATGGCCGTCTGGCCGGCCAGCAGCATGACGATCCGGTCGATGCCGGGCGCCAGGCCCCCGTGCGGCGGCGCGCCATAGCGGAAGGCGTTGAGCATGCCGCCAAAGGCGCTTTCCACGTCCTCGGCCCCCATGCCGACGATCTCGAAGGCCCGGAGCATAACGTCCGCCCGGTGGTTCCGGATGGCGCCAGAGCAGAGCTCATAGCCATTGCAGACGATGTCGTACTGGTAGGCGAGAATATCCAGCGGATCGCGGGTGTTCAGCGCCTCCAGCTCGCCCTGCGGCATGGAGAAGGGGTTGTGGGAGAAGTCCACCAGCCCCGTCTCTTCGTTCAGCTCGAACATCGGGAAGTCGACGATCCAGACGAACTCGAAGCGGTTCTCGTCCACCAGGCCCAGTTCGGTCCCGACCCGGGTGCGGGCAAGGCCCGCGAACTTGGTGAAGACCTTGGGGTCCCCGCCCACGAAGAAGGCGGCATCGCCCACCTTGAGGCCCAGCTGTTCGCGGATCGCCTCGGTGCGCTCAGGCCCTAGGTTCTTGGCGATCGGCCCTGCGCCGCCCTCCTCGCCCTCGCGCCAGAAGATATAGCCCAGGCCGGGCTGGCCCTCGGACTGTGCCCAGCTGTTCATGCGGTCACAGAAGGCGCGGCTGCCACCGCCCGGCGCCGGGATGGCCCAGATGGCGGCCTTCGGGCTCTCCAGCATGCGGGCGAAGACGCCAAAGCCGCCACCCCGGAAGGGCTCGGAGACGTCCTGCATGACCAGGGGGTTACGCAGGTCCGGCTTGTCGGAGCCGTACTTCTGCATGGCCTCCCGGTAAGGAATGCGCGGGAAGGGATAGGGGGTGACCGGCTTGCCCTCGGAGAACTCCTCGAAGACCCCGTGCATGACGGGCTCGATGGCGGCGAAGACGTCCTCCTGGGTGACGAAGCTCATCTCGACGTCGAGCTGGTAGAACTCCAGGCTGCGGTCGGCCCGCAGGTCCTCGTCCCGGAAACAGGGGGCGATCTGGAAATAGCGGTCAAAGCCCGACACCATCAGCAGCTGCTTGAACTGCTGGGGCGCCTGGGGAAGGGCGTAGAAGGTCCCGGGATGCACCCGCGAGGGCACCAGGAAGTCCCGCGCGCCTTCCGGCGACGAGGCCGTCAGGATCGGGGTCTGGTACTCCAGGAAGCCCTGGCCGATCATCCGGTTGCGGATCGAGTGGATGACCTTCGAGCGCAGGACGATGTTGCGGTGCAGGGTCTCGCGCCGCAGGTCCAGGTACCGGTGCTTGAGCCGGATCTCTTCGGGATAGTCGGGCTCGCCGAACACCGGCAGGGGTAGTTCGGCGGCCTCGGACAGGACTTCGACGGCGCGTACCCGCACCTCGACGTCACCGGTGCCGAGGTTGGGGTTCACGGTCTCGGGGGTGCGGGCCACCACCTCGCCGTCGATCCGGATGACGCTCTCGGCGCGCAGGCGCTCGATGGCGGCGAAGCCGGGGGTTTCCGGCGCGAAGACCAGCTGGGTCAGGCCGTAATGGTCGCGCAGGTCCACGAAGACCAGGCCGCCATGGTCGCGCTTGCGATGGATCCACCCCGACAGACGGACGGACTGGCCGGTGTCGCCGGCGCGCAGGGCGCCGCAGGTGTGGGTGCGATAGGCGTGCATGGGGTCGCAAGGGCTCCGGAATCCAAGGGGCGGAAGGGCGCACGCAAGGGGCGGAAAGTCAAGGTTTCCGCCCCCGCAAGCGCGGTCTGGAGCCCTCCCCGACGCCTACTTCGCCGGGTCGACCAGGGCCTGGTAGGTCAGGGTCCGGGCGGCCGTGCCCAGGTCTTCACCGCCGGTGCCGCCGAGGCGCTGGACCATGCCGATGAAGTAGAGGTCATTGGTCGGATCGACCCAGAACCAGGTCCCGGCTGCGCCGCCCCAGCTCATGGTGTTCTTGCCCTCCAGGCTGCCCGCCGCCCGGGGGTCGATGTTGACCATGAAGTCCAGACCGAACCCGATGGCCTCGTTGAAGCGCGAACCGGAGGTGCCGTTGGTGGTGACCAGGACGCTCTTCGGGATGACGTTGGTACCCATCAGCTCTACCGAGGCCGGGGCGAGGATCCGGGCGCCGTCCAGTTCGCCGCCGTTCAGCAGCATCTGAGAGAAGCGACCGTAATCGCTGGTGGTCGAGACCAGGCCGCCGCCGCCGGACTCCATGGCCGGAGCCTTGGTGTAATCCGGGGGCGGGTTGTCGAAGATGGCCGTGGCGAGCGCGTTTTGTCGGGTCTTGGGATCCGTCATGTAGAGAGTCGCCAGACGATCCGTCTTGCCTGCAGGCACGTAGAATCCGGTATCGACCATCTTGAGCGGGCGGAAGATGCGCGCCTCCATGAAGGCGCCGAGGGTCTGGCCGCTGATCCGCTCGACGATGGCCCCCTGGATGTCCACGGACACCGAATAGGACCAGGCCGTGCCGGGCTGGAACATGAGCGGGATGTCGGCCGTCCGGGTGATCATGTCGTTGAGCCCGGTGGCCCCCAGCACTCGCTTTTCGCGGAACATCCGGTCCACCGGATGCTTGTCGCCCAGTCCGTAGCCGAAGCCGGCGGTGTGGCTCATGATCTCGCGCATTGTGGGCGGCCGTTCGGCCGGCACGGTGATCATGTTGCCCTTGTCGTCGACCCCGGTCATCACCTTCAGGTTCTTGAATTCCGGGATGAACTTGGTCACCGGGTCATCCAGCTTCCACCTGCCCTCTTCGAAGAGGATCATCATGGCCACGCCGGTGATCGGCTTGGTCATGGAGTAGATGCGGAAAATAGTGTCCTTCTCCATCGGCGCGCCGGTGGCGAGGTCCCTCTTGCCGTAGGTCTTGTAGTCGACCACCTGGCCGTGGCGGACCAGGAGGGTGGTCATGCCGGACACGCGACCGTCGGCCACGACCTTGGCCATGGCCTCGTCCAGGCGCTTCAGGCGCGCGGAGTCAAAGCCGACGGCCTCTGGCGTCCCAGCGGCCGCCTTTCGCGGCGCCGCCTGGACGGCGGGAGCCGACAGGAGAGCGGCGACGGCGACGGCCGAGGCCAGTCTGCGGAAAAACTGAGTCAATGGAATCCCCCCCTAAAGAATGAGGCGCACAGTAGAGCCTGTTCCCTTCAGACGAAACGCCTGAAGGGGCAAAACAGGCGCAAAGCCGAGAATTGGGTCTAGGCCTCAGGCCGGTCGGAAACGGCGGCTGGCGGGGAACCCCCTCGGTGCGGCGCGGCCGGAGCTCGCCCGGCGTCCCGCCCAGTCCCGCCACTCCGGCCAGGTGCGGGTGCGGCCCGCAGCGTCAATCCAGGCGGCACCGTCCTCGGCGCGGAACACCAGGGCATCCCGCAGGCCGCCCTCCCGGTAGCCCTGAAGCCTGACCCCCTTGCCGCGCGGCATCTCCGGCAGTTCCTCCAGCGGAAAGACCAGGATCTTGCCGTTGTCGCCGATGACGGCGAGATGGTCGCCCTCAACAGGCAGGGCAAAGGCAGCCTTGCCCTTCCCGACCGTCAGGACCTGCTTGCCCGCCTTGCGCATGGCGACAGCCTCGGCCTCGGGCAGGAGGAAGCCGTAGCCCTCAGTCGACGCAATCAGCCGGCGCGTGCCGGGGCGGTGCGGGAAGATCGCGATGATCTCCGTCCGGTCGTCCAGTTCGAGCATGAGCCGGAGGGGCTCGTCATGGCCCCGCCCGCCCGGGAGCTTGTCGCAGGCGAGGGTGAAAAACCGCCCGTCAGAGGCAAAAAGCAGAATTTTATCCGTGGTTTCCGCCGGGATAATGAAGCCCTGGGCGTCGCCTTCCTTGTACTTGATCTCAGAGGGGTCTTCGACCCGGCCCTTGATGGTGCGGATCCAGCCCCGCTCTGACAGGATGACCGTGACTGGCTCGCGGACAACGAGTGCTTCCAGGGCGGCGCCAGGGTCCACCAGGGGCACCGTCTCGAAGTTCGAGCGGCGGCGGGTCAGTCCGCCGTCCTTCTCGAGGAGATCCCGCACATCCTTCAGGCCCAGGCCCACCAGCTTCCACTGGGCCTTTTCCGAACCCAGGAGGGCGGTCAGCCCATCCCGCTCCTCGGCCAGTTCAGCATGTTCGCGCCGGAGCTCCATCTCCTCGAGCCGGGCCAACTGGCGAAGCCGGGTGTTCAGGATCGCTTCGGCCTGCAGGTCCGAGAGCTCAAGGATCTCGATCAGCCGGGCCTTGGGCTCGTCCTCCTGGCGAACAATGCGGATCACTTCGTCAAGGTTGAGGAAGGCGATGATCAGGCCGTCGAGGATATGGAGCCGGGACTCAATGCGCGCGAGCCGGTAGCGGGCCCGGCGGGCGACCACCTCCCGGCGGTGATCCAGGAAGGCCCGCAGGAGCGCCTTCAGTCCCATCACCCCTGGTGTGCCCCGGGCGTCCAGGACATTCATGTTGACCGGGATCCGCGCTTCGAGGGCGGAGAGCCGGAACAGGCTCTCCATCAGCACTTCGGGTTCGACATTTCGCGACTTGGGCTCCAGCACCAGCCGGACGTCCTCGGCACTCTCGTCCAGGATGTCACCCAGCAGGGGCGCCTTCCGCGTCTCGATGAGGTCAGCCAACTGCTCGACCAGGTCGGCCTTCTTCACCTGGTAGGGAATCTCAGTGACGACAATGCGCCAGAGGCCGCGCCCTAGGTCCTCGCGTTCCCAGCGGGCACGCACCCTCACGCCGCCCCGTCCGGTCTCGTAGGCCTCAAGCAGGCTTGCGGAGGATTCGACAATCACGCCCCCGGTGGGGAAGTCAGGGCCGGGGACCAGGGCGAGGAGTTCCGCCGTCGAGATGTCCGGTTGCTCGAGAATCCGCAGGCAGGCCTCGATCAGCTCGGAGACATTGTGCGGCGGGATGGAGGTCGCCATGCCCACCGCAATGCCGCTCGAACCGTTGGCCAGGAGGTTGGGGAAGCCTGCCGGCAGGACGACGGGCTCTTCTTCTTCCCCGTCATAGGTCTCGCGGAAATCGACCGCGTCCTCGTCGATCCCCTCCAGCAGGAGCTGGGCGGCCAGGGTGAGCCGGCACTCCGTGTACCGCATGGCGGCCGCGTTATCGCCGTCGATATTGCCGAAGTTCCCCTGCCCGTCCACGAGGGGATAGCGCTGGGCAAAGTTCTGGGCGAGGCGGACCAGGGCCTCGTAGACGGCGGAATCCCCATGGGGATGATACTTGCCGATCACGTCGCCGACGACGCGGGCGCATTTCTTGGTGGTCGAGGTCGGGTCCAGCCTCAGCTGGCGCATGGCGAAGAGCAGCCGCCGATGGACGGGCTTCAGGCCGTCGCGGACGTCCGGCAGGGCCCGGCCCGTGATGGTC
>JBMOEP010000036.1:0-11283 GCA_049314675.1 Phenylobacterium sp. | reverse complement strand
GCGTCCTGCGCCCTTCTGGGCGCCGATGCCCCAGCTGAACAGGACCCGGGCATCGGTATCGCCCATGGCCTGCAGGACCTCGGGCGAAGCGCCCACCAACTGCATCAGTCCGCCCCGGGCGCCGACCGTCCGGGCGATGGCGACCAGCTCGGAGACATCTGCGAAGGTGCCGGGGATGGACCGGCCGTCGGGTGCCTTGTGGGGCTCGTAACGGTTGGTGGAAAAGCCAATGGCGCCGCGGTCCATGGCCTCGGCCACGATGGCGCACATCTGCTCCAGTTCCTCGGGCGTCGCCTGTTCCGAGAACGACCGGTCGCCCATGACCGTGTATCGGACAGCGCAATGTCCGATCAGCCCCGCAACGTTGATGCCGGGACGGATGCCGTCCAGGGCGTCGAGATAGCCGCCATAGTCCTCCCAGGTCCAGGGCAGGCCCGACAGGATGGCCTCACGGGGGATGTCCTCCACCGTCTCCATCATCGCCGCCAGCAGGGGCCGGTCCGCGGGCTTGCAGGGGGCGAAGGTCAGGCCGCAGTTGCCCAGAAGCGCGGTGGTCACGCCGTGCCAGCTGACCGGCGTCAGGTCCGGATCCCATCCGATCTGGGCATCGAGGTGGGTGTGGAGGTCGACGAAGCCCGGGGTGACCAGCAGGCCGTCAGCGTCAATCTCGCGCCGGCCACGCGCCTCAATCTTGCCGATGGCCGTGATCAGGCCACCGTCGATGGCGATGTCCGCCGTCCGCGCCGCCGCACCCGTGCCGTCCACAACGGAACCGCCCCGGATCACCAGATCATGGCTCATGACTTAACTCTCCAGACTTGCTCTACCAGACTTGCTCAGATTGCAGCGCGGACCCTGAAAAGGAACCACGAACCCCAGAGAAGCCTATCTCACATGAGATACCGTTCACTCAAAATTTCATGGAATCCCCGCGGCGTCAACCGGGGACGCGCCTAGCCTGCGGCGCGGGCCTGGGCGACGAGATCCGCCATGCCGTGCTCGTAGGCCGCTTCCGGATGGGCGCGGACCGCCTTGTCGAGGGCGACCGCGTCGGGACCGACCAGGATCCGCCAGCGCTCCTCCCGGACCCCGTCCAGGATGATTTTCGCCGCCTCGGGGGGCGGCAGGCCATTGTCCCGGAAGGCCTCGCCCATGGCCCTGGCCTCGGCGGTCGCGCCCTCGGGCGGCGCGAACTCGGACATGGAGTTGATGGCGATATTGGTGCCGATATGGCCGGGCATGACCACGCTGGCCTTCACGTGTGGGGCATTAATGCGGAAGTCGTTGATGAGGGCCTCGGTGAAGCCCTTCACGGCGAACTTGGCGGCGGAATAGGCCGTATGCGCCGTCTGCGGGCCGAGTGAGGCCCAGAAGCCATTGACCGACGAGACGTTGATCATATGCGCCTCGGGGGCCTTCAGCAGCATCGGCAGGAAGGCCCGGGCGTTGTAGTAGACCCCGTACCAGCACACCGCGAAGGTTCGCTCCCACTGGTCCCGGGGGGTGTTGATGAAGCTGCCGCCCCCGCCGATGCCGGCGTTGTTGAACAGCAGGTGCACGTGGTCCGTCTCGTGCTGCTCGCCGGTGTGGTCGCGGAAGGCCAGGGTTTCCTTCTCCTGGGCCACGTCGGCCACGAAGGTGGTGATCCTCACCCCCTGGACGGCGGTCTTCTCGGCGATGCGGACCGTCTCAAGCATATCGGCCTCGCGGATGTCGCACATGGCCACGCTGCAGCCCTCGGCGGTCAGGGCCTGCACCAGGGCCCGGCCGATGCCGCTGCCACCGCCGGTCACCACCGCGATCTTGCCGCTGAAGTCCTTCATCGTATTCCTCCCTGCAGCCCCGGTGCGTCCGGGACCTTTTTGAAATTCAGCTGCCGCGTTCGGCCCGGTGCTGGTTGGCCACGCCCTTGAGAAGGGCCTGGGTCTCGGGCTGGGTCATCAGGTCGGCGAAGAGCCGGCCCTCCAGCTTGAGCATGTCCATGGTGACGGGCGAGACCGCCTCGCGCACCAGCCGCTTGATGTGGGCCACGGCCCGGGCCGGCCGGCCGGCGATCTCCCGGGCGATGCCAAGGGCCCGGTCCAGGGCGGTCTCGGCACTGTCCGCCGGGACCACCTCCTGGAAGACGCCGAGTTGCAGCATCTCCTGGGCCGAGACCAGGCGGGGCCGCAGCATCATTTCCAGGGCCCGGCCCCGGCCGACGATGGCCGTCAGCCTCTGGGTACCGCCGCCGCCGGGCAGGATGCCCACCGACACCTCCGGCAGGCCGAAGCGGAAGGGACCATCCTTGGCCACCCGGATATCCGCGGCCAGGGCGAACTCCAGCCCGCCCCCCGCCGCCGAGCCGTTGAGGGCGCAGATGAAAGGCTTGGGCAGATGCTCAAGCTCATAGAGGATTTCGGCCATGGGCCGGTCCCAGCCGCCCCCACCGCCCCGGGCGTTCTCGTCCAGCTCCTCCACCGAGAAGTGGCGGATGAAGTAGGTCGAGTCCGACCCCGTGAAGACGATGGCGCGGACGTCGTCGGACCTCAGGTCCGGCAGCATCCGGTTGAGTTCGTTCAGGGTGGCGGGCGTCATCACCTGCAGCGGCGGGTTGCTGAAGGTGATGACGGCAATCCCGTCCCGGATCTCGAGGGAAAGCTGGTGCATGCGCGCCTCAGGTGACCTCGAGGCCGGGCAGGTCGCCCGAGGCCCGCCAGTCGGCAAGGCGGCGGAAGTACTCGATGGGTCCGCCGCCATAGGTGGTGTTCTGGGCGTTGGCCAGGTAGGGCTTGCCCTCGTTGTTGTAGTAGCCGGGGGTGCAGGCCTCGAGATAGGCTTGGTTGTTGCGAGCCTTGTCGATGATGGTCGCCACCCAGTCGGCCTCGGCCGCCTCGGAGGGTTCCGCGGCCCGGCCCTGGCGGGCCTTTACCTGGTCGATGATGTAGGCCGCATGCGCCGCCTGCTCGCGCAGGTTGTGCGGATAGTTGGCCGTGAAGCCGCCCTGGGTGGACCCCAGGAAGAACAGGTTCGGGAAGTTCCGCACCATCATGCCATGCAGGCTGCGCACGCCGTTCGCCCAGGCCTGGCTGAGGGGCTGGCCCTCACGTCCGTGGATGTCGTAGCCATAGCGCCGGCTGAAGCTGGTGCCCACCTCGAAGCCCGTGGAGAAGATCAGGCAGTCGATCTCATGTTCGACACCGTTCACCACAACTGCGGTCTCGGTGATCCGCTCCACGCCCTTGCCATCGGTATCCACCAGCTTGACGCTCGGCCGGTTGAAGGCCTGCAGGTAGTCGTCGTGGAAGCACGGGCGTTTGCAGAACTGGCGGTACCAGGGCTTCAGGGCCTCGGCCGTCGCGGGGTCGTTGACCACCGCCTCCGCCCGGGCGCGGATGCGCTCCATGGTGGCGAAGTCGGCGATCTCCATGAGTTCGCCCAGCTTCTCAGGCGACAGCCCCGCCGCGCCCTCCTTGCGGGCGATGAAGATCAGCTCCCGGAAGGCCTCGGTCCAGCCGTCGTTGACCAGGTCCTCTTCGGCATAGCCGCCGCTGACCAGGAGGTTGAAATTGTCCATCCGGTGGTTCTGCCAGCCGGGCGGCAGGGAGCGGACCCAGTCGGCGTCGATAGGCTGGTCATTGCGCACGTTCACGGCCGAGGGGGTGCGCTGGAAGACGTAGAGCTGGCCTGCGCCCTCGGCGAGGTGGGGCACGCACTGCACGGCGGTGGCGCCGGTGCCGATGATGCCGATCCGCTTGTCACCGATCCGGTCGAGGCCGCCCAGGACCGAGCCGCCGGTGTACTCGTAGTCCCAGCGGCTGGTGTGGAAGGCGTGGCCCTTGAAGGTCTCGATGCCGGGGATGCCGGGCAGCTTGGGCTTGTTCAGGGGGCCGTTGGCCATGACCACGAACCGCGCCCGCATGGCGTCGCCCTGGTTGGTCGAGATGATCCAGCGCTGGGCCGCCTCGTCCCAGGACAGGTCCTTGACCGAGGTCTGGAAGCAGACGTCCTCGTAGAGGTTGTAGTGCTGCGCGATCCGCTTCGAGTGCGCGTAGATCTCGGGTGCCTTGGTGTAGCGCATCTCGGGGATGAAGCCGGTCTCCTCCAGAAGGGGCAGGTAGACCAGGCTCTCGATATCGCAGGCGGCACCCGGATAGCGGTTCCAGTACCAGGTACCGCCGAAGTCACCGGCGGCCTCGATCATGCGCAGGGACTTCACCCCGGCCTCGCGCAACCGGGCGCCGGCCAGCAGGCCGCCAAAGCCGCCGCCGATCACCACCACCTCGACCTCGTCGGTCAGGGGCGCGCGCTGGATGGGCGCCTCGATGTAGGGGTCGTCGCCGAAGTCGGCGAACCGGCCGGCGATCTGGAGATACTGTTCATTCCCGTCCGCCCGGACGCGCTTGTCGCGCTCGGCGCGATAGCGGTCGCGCAGGGCATCGGGATCGAAGGGTGCCTCTTCCCGGGTGAGAACCCTGCCGGTCGAAACGGTGTCGCTCATGACCCACCTCCCTGTCGCCGGGATTTCCCCAGCGTAAGCCTATTTTGACGATACGGTATGTAAAGTCTCACCCGGAACGATGGGGGTCAAGCAGGTCTGGGAGTCCGGGCCGGCTAGCAAGGTCCGTTGACGCGCCGGCCACCGGGCCTAAAGTCTGAGCACAGGGTATCGGCGGCATAGACCGGACCGCCGGGCCCGTTCGGGAGGAGACAGATCATGGCGCACGATATTGTCATCCGCGGGGGAACCGTCGTCGACGGAACCGGGTCCGCCGCCTTCACCGGCGACGTCGCCATCGACGGCGGCCGCATCGTTTCGGTTGGCGGCAAGGCCGGGCCGGGACGCCAGGAGATCGATGCCGACGGCCTCGTCGTCACCCCCGGCTTCGTCGACATCCACACCCACCTCGACGCCCAGATCGGCTGGGATCCCCTGTTGACCCCGGTGAGCTGGCACGGCGTGACCACCGCCCTGCTCGGCAACTGCGGCGTCACCTTCGCCCCCTGCAAGCCCGCCGACCGGCCCCTTCTGGCCGCCATGATGGAGACGGTGGAGGACATCCCGCGCGAGGCCATCCTCGGCGGCCTGTCCTGGGAGTGGGAGAGTTACGGCGAATACCTCGACGCCCTCGACAAGCTGAACCCCGCCATCAACGTCGCCGGCATGGTCGGGCACTCGGCCCTGCGCTGGTACGTCATGGGCGAGCGCTCGGTGGAGGGCGAGTCCACCCCCGAGGAGAAGGCAGAGATGGCCCGAATCATCGGCCAGGCCATGGACGACGGCGCCGTCGGCTTCTCCTCCAACCGCTTCCCCGGCCATGTGGGCCCGGACGGCCGCTCCATTCCCGGCACCTTCGCCGACCATGACGAGGTGGTGGCCATCGGCCACGCCGTGGCCGCACGGGACGGGCTGATGCAGAACGTGGTGGACTTCGGCCGCAAGGACATGGCCAGCGGCGCCCTGCTGCGGCGTCTGGCCGCCGAGTGCCGGGCCCGGGTCCTGTTCAGCTACACCGTCGGCGGAAGCCCCGACTCCGGCCGCCGCAACGCCGAATACCTGGAACGCCTGAGCGAGGGCGGCCTGGACATCACCGCCCTGTCCCTGCCCAGGGGCACCGGCTTCGTCTTCGGCCTGCAGAGCCGGATCCCCGCCAAGAACATCTGGTCCCAGCGCGGCTTCTTCGGTCCCGCCTGGGAGGCCCTGGGCGCTGCCGACCTCGAGGCGCGGCTCGCCATGCTGCGCAATACTGAGACCCGCGCCGCCCTCGTCGCCGAAGCGGAGGCCGTGGATCCGAGCCGACTGCCCTGGGTCGAGGGCGCCTACTGGATGGGGGCCTCGGAGACGCCCAACTACCTCGAGCCCGCCGCCAATAGCCTGGGCGCCATGGCCCGGAACGCCGGCGAGCACTGGAGCGAGACCTTCTTCCGCCTCAGCCTGGAGTCCGGGGGCCACGGCCTCTTCACCTGGCGCATGTTCAGCGCGAACATCGACGCAGTCCGCGACTTCCTGCCCCATCCCCAGGTCATGCCAGGCCTGTCCGACGCCGGGGCCCACGTATCCCAGGTCATGGACTGCGGGGTGACCAGCTTCATCCTCTCGCACTGGGTGCGGGACGTGGGCCTGTTCACCCTGGAGGAGGGCGTGCGCAAGCTGACCTCCGGCCCGGCCCGGGTCATCGGGCTGAAGGACCGCGGCGTCCTGGCACCCGGGATGCAGGCGGACATCAACGTCCTCGACCTGGCCGCCATCGGCGAGAAGTACCCCCGCGTGGTCCGTGATTTCCCTGGCGGGGTGCCGCGCTATGTCCAGGGCTCCACCGGTTACCACGCCACCTTTGTCAACGGCGAGCTCGCCTTCCGCGACGGCGAGCACGCCGGCGGCCGCTCGGGCCGTGTGGTGCGGGGCGCTCGCACCCGCGTCGCCGCCTGATCCCCAGATTCCCACTCCCAAGACCCTTCAGGAGCCCCAAATGGCCGCCATCGACACCGGAACCCAGGACCTGCTCGCCGACCTCGACGCCGGCGTCCTGACCCTGACCCTCAACCGCCCCGAGGCCCGCAACGCCATGAGCGGGGCCATGACCGCGGCCCTGTCCGACCAGCTGGCCAAGGCCGAGCTGGACGCAGAGGTCAAGGTCGTGGTGCTGACCGGAGCCGGCAAGGGCTTCTGCGCCGGCGGCGACGTCAAGGGCATGGACGAGTCCAACCAGGGCGGCGGCGGCAACTCCATTGACGGGGCCATTCACCGCCAGAGGGTGAACCAGAGGGCCACGGCCGGACGGCTGTTCAAGATGCCCAAGCCCACCCTCGCCGCCCTGCCCGGCCCGGCGGCCGGGGCGGGCCTGTCCCTGGCCCTGGCCTGCGACATGCGCATCATGGCCACCAGCGCCATCCTGACGACGGCCTTCGCCCGGGTCGGCTTCTCGGGCGACTATGGCGGCACCTATTTCCTGACCCAGCTGGTGGGCTCGGCCAAGGCGCGCGAGCTCTACTACCTGTCAGAGCGGGTCAGCGCCGAGGAGGCCCTGCGCCTGGGCCTGGCCAACTGGGTCGCGGCGCCGGAGGACCTGGCAGCCAAGACCCGCGAGATCGCCCTGCGCCTGGCCGGTGGCCCGACCGTGGCCTACCGCTACATGAAGGAGAACCTCAACCGGGCCATGTCCGGAGAGGTGGACGACTGCCTGGACCTGGAGGCCACCCACCACGTCCACTGTGGGCAGACCACCGATCACAAGGAAGCGGCCCGCGCCTTCGTGGAAAAGCGCGAGCCGGTCTTTATCGGTCGCTGAGCCGGCCTTCCAGTCGGCCGAGCGTCGGCGCTGGCCTCAAGACGTGCCCACCGCCCCGCCGTCGCTGGCGATGACCTGGCCGACCACGAATTCCCCGGCCCGGGAGGACAGGAAGATGGCCAGGCCCGCAATGTCCTCGGGGGTCCCGACCCGGCCCGACGGGTTGCCCCGGCCGACCCGGTCCCAGTCCGCGTTCTCGGTCTCGCCGCCAAAGCCCACACCGGTGGATAGCATCCAGGTCGGATAGGGGCCGGGGGCGATGGCGTTGCAGAGGATCCGCTCCTTGGTCAGGTGCGAGGCCAGGAAGCGGGTCAGGTGGTGCACGGCCGCCTTGGAAGCGCCGTAGGAGAAGGTGTCGAAGGCCGCCGACTTCAGGCCGTCGATGGACCCGATGTTGATCACCCGAGCCGGGGCCCCCTCGCCTGCCGCCTTGCGGAGCAGGGGCAGGAGCTTCTGGGTCAGGAAGAAGACGCCCTTGACGTTGGTGTCCATCACCTTGTCCCAGCCCACCTCGGGGAAGGACTCGATGGGCGCGCCCCAGGCGGCGCCGGCGTTGTTCACCAGGATGTCGAGCTTGTCCTCCTTCTCCGCCAGGCGGGCGGCGAGGGACTCGATGCCGCTCATCTGGGACAGGTCGGCCGGAAGGGAGATGCAGGTCCCACCGTAGGTCTTCGAAAGGCGCTCGGCGGTGGCGTCGCAGACGTCCGCCTTCCGCGAGGAGATGTAGACCTTGGCGCCCGCCGCCAGGAAGCCCGCAGCAATCATCTCGCCGATGCCGCGCGAGCCGCCGGTGACCAGGGCGACCTTGCCCCGGATAGAAAAGATATCGTCGAAGCCCGTGGTCATGTGTCTCTCCCTGGAATGCGCCCGGGGCGGATACCCCCGGATCAAATGAGTCCCCGCTCGCCTTCCGGAAGGGGGATGTTGGTCTTTAGCGAAAGCCCTATAGGATCGCGATAGGGCGGACAATCCGGTCTGCAGGGCATACCGGAAGCAGAAATCCGCCGGAAGCCGCCCGGGACAGGAGGCCCGCCAGCATGAGCTTTGACACCCCCCTCGTCCTTCGTGGGCCCCTGCGCGGGCCCCGCCAGATGCTGGCCGACCAGGCGTATGGGGGCCATGCCTCCATCCATGACGACGCCACGGCCGAGAAGCTCGGATTCCGGGCGGGCCCCATCGAGGGACCGACCCACTTCAGCCTCTTTCCGCCCCTGCTGCAGCAGATCTGGGGCCAGGCCTGGTTCGAGCGCGGCTGTATCTCCTCGCACTATCTGAACATGGTGGTGGAGGGCGAGGAGGTCCGGGCCTTTGCCGAGGTTCCCGCCGCCGGCGCGACCTCCACCCGCGTCTGGGCCGAGAAGGCGGATGGCACGCCGGTGCTGGAGGCCTCCGCCAGCCTGGGTCCCGACCACGGCCAGACCCTGCTGGAGGGTCGCATGGCCGCCCTGCGCCCGCCGGGCCGGCTGGTGATCCTGGAAGACCTGCACCTAGGCCTGAAGGGCGTCGCCGAGGAGCGGGTGCGCATGGACGCTGACCAGCACATGGGTGCCCTCTATCCCTTCAGCCTCAACGACAAGCTGAAGGTCATCACCGAGACCTCGCCCTGGTACGCCGACGCCGCCAGCTCGCCCTGGGGCCGGCCCATCATCCCCTTCGAGATGATCAGTGTCCTGGCGGAGTATTCCTCGGGTACCGCTCGCTTCCCGGTGAAGGGGCCCGCCGTGGGCCTGTTCGCCGACCAGGAGATCCGCCTGATCAAGGGGCCCCTCTTCGTCGGCGAGGACTATGTCATCCGCCGCGAGATCGCCGCCCTGGCCCAGAGCAAGCGCACGGAGTCCTATTGGGTGCGCACCCGCATCTTCGACTCCACGGGGACCGAGCAGGTGGCCGAGATGCTGCTCAACCACGCCACCCTGAAGCACTCCTACGCCGCCTATCCACCGGAACTGCTGGCGTGACCGACGGGCTCGACGCCTGGCTCGACCGGGCGGTCCTCCGCCCCGCCGACCTCGACACGGGCGAGGCCGAGGTCCTGGTGCTGGGCGAGTTCAACCACTTCGTCCACGAGAAGGGCGACTTCCGGATCGCCATGGCGGGGGAGGCCCGCAGGCTGGGCTTCAACGTCTGGGCCGAGGAACTGGGCTGGTCGGACGGCAGGCGGCTGGCCCGGTATTTCGAGACCCGGGACGAGGCCGTCTTCGACCGCCTGTCCCTGTTCGGCTGGAGCGGAGAGGCGCGGGCCGACCGGGATGACCGGCCCACTGGGATCTTCCGGGCCTCTCTGGAGACCTATCCCTTCGACCTCATGCGCGCCGAACAGACGCGCTTCTACCGGGCGCTCTCGCCGAAGGCCCTCCATGGCTTCGACGTGGCGGCGGGGCATGACGGCGGTTATGTCGACCTGTTCGCCCGGCTGGACGCCACAGGCGCGCCACAGGCCTGGAGGGCCGTCCTGGCGCGCCGTCCGGGCGAGACCCTGGAAGAAGAGACAGCAAGGCTCACCGCCCTGGCGGCGGAGGCGCCTGCGGGGCTCGACCGCCTCGCCCGCGCCGACCTGTCGGCCCTCATCGACGGCCTGACCTATACCGGCCTCGTGAAGACGGCCGCGACCTACGCCGAGACCGCACCGGCCATGGCCTTCCGGGAGGACGCCATGAAGCGGCGGCTGGCGTCCATCCGGGCCCTCAGCCCCGGCCGGCTGGTGCTGATGGGTCACGCCCTGCACCTGGTCCGGGACGATGCGGCCATCTCTGCCTCGGGGATCGTCGGCCCGGGCGGCGGGCGGACGTCCTCCCTTGGCCACCATGTCGGCCGCGAACTGGGCCTGCCCATGTTCATCGTCTGGATGATCTACGGCGGCGGCGAGGACTCCCAGCCCCTGCCGGACCTTCCGCGCCGGGCGGACTTCGGAGCCGATACCCTCAATGCCCGGCTGGCAGCCCGGTTCGACCGGCCGGTGCTGCTGGACGCCCGGCAAGCGCCGGACACGCCCGTGCGCATCGCTCACATGTACAACACTGTGATCGAGACCGCCCTGCCGGGAACCGTGGACGCGCTCTGGTTTGTGCCCAGGGTTTCTCCCCTGCGGGCCTGAAGCTGGGTGAGGCGCGAAAACCAGGGAACGAAGGGATTTCAACAGGGTTTTGAGTCCTGGGTACCTGAAAACGCTCTTGTTTGGACGAAAGTGCCATCACCGTCCCGCAATGTGGTAAAAATGTAATAGCGGTAGCCCTGAAGACCGGGCAATGTAGTTCCAAAGGTGCCGATAACGGGCAATCAGGCCGAAGGCGCAGGGAGAGGAAACGTACGATGAAGGGTCATTATCTCTATGGCGCGTCAGCGATCGCGGTCGCGGCCAGCCTGATGGTGGCGGGTGCCGCCCAGGCCCAGGACACCAAGGCCAACACGGTCGAGGAAGTCGTCGTCACTGGCTCCTTCATCCAGGGCACGCCCAAGGACACCGCCATCCCCGTCGCGGTGCTGAACCAGGAAGACCTGGAAAAGCGCGGCTCGCCCTCCATCCTCGACATCATCAAGAGCCTGCCGATCTCGGGCCCGGTCCTGGGTGACTCCAACCAGTTCTCCACCGCTTCCCAGGGCCGCAACGGCGGCGGCACCATCAACATCCGCGGCCTCGGCGCCCAGCGGACCCTGGTGCTCCTGAACGGCAAGCGCTTCGCTGGCTACCAGGCCGACACCAACCTCCTGCCGGAATCGGCCATCGGCCGGGTCGAGGTGCTGAAGGACGGCGCTGCGGCGACCTACGGCTCGGACGCCATCGGCGGCGTGGCCAACTTCATCACCCGCAAGAACTTCAGCGGCCTCGAGGTCGGTGCCGACTATCGCTTTGTGCCGGGTTCGGACGGCGGCGACTACAATGCCAACATCCTCTATGGCTGGGTGGGCGACACCTCCAACCTCCTGGTCAGCGCCGCCTACAAGCACCGCGGACAGCTCGCCAACGTCGAGCGTGACTGGGTGACGGCACCCTACACCACCAACCCCTCGGGCTGGT
>JBMOEP010000035.1:0-11290 GCA_049314675.1 Phenylobacterium sp. | reverse complement strand
CGGTTCGCCGACACCCACGCCCGGGTGGGCATCACCCCCGGCTGGGGGCTTTCGCAGAAGCTCTCGCGGCTGATCGGACCCTATCGGGCCAAGGAGCTTTCGCTGTCGGGCAACTTCCTGGACGCCCACACCGCCGAGGCCTGGGGCCTGGTCAACCGGGTGGTGGCGCCGGAAGACCTGGTGCCCACGGCCCTGAAGCTGGCCGCCGACATGGCCACCATCGATGTCGACATGCTGGTCACCTACAAGGGCATGATCGACGACGGCTATGAGACCACCCTGCGCCAGGGCCTAGAGCTGGAGCAGTCCCGCTCTACCGCCCACAACCGCCAGGTGACCCCGGAGGCCGTCGAGGCCCGCCGGGCGGGCATCCAGGCGCGGGGGCGGACGCAGTAGGCGCGGCGGGGTCGGCAGATTGAGCGCAGAATGATATCGTGATATCTGTAGCCCTCTGGAGGGTCTTCTGATGGCCGACATCCTGATCCGGAAGGTCGATGAAGCGACCAAGGAACTGCTGCGCCTGCGCGCCGAACGTCGGGGCAAGAGTCTCGAGGCGGATCTGCGCGAAACCCTCGACAGGCTGGCGCGGGAAGAGGCCGAATCTCCCGACGATGCCGAGCCCTTTGGCGACTGGCTTATGGCGATCTCCCGGCCCGGGTTCGACCTCGACGACGCCCTGGACCTGATCCGGTCTGCGCCCGTTCGTACCGCGCCTCTGGAATGATCCTCCTCGACACGAACGTGATCTCGGAGGCGCTGAGATTGGCGCCCTCGCAGACCGTGGTCCGGTGGCTGAACGCAAACCACGCCAGTGCGGCGATCTCGAGCCTCACCATCTTCGAGCTGGAAGCCGGAGCCGGTCTGCTTGAAGCCGGTCGACGCCGGGATGCCCTGGAGAATGCCATCGCCCGCGCCGTTCGGCGTTTTGGGAGCAGGATCTACGCCTTTGACGCCTCAGCGGCCCAGGCGGCAGCACGCCTACTTATCCGTGCGCGAGCCCAAGGGTTGGGGCTGCACCAGATCCCCAACAAGCTCGCGGACCTCCAGATCGCGGGCATAGCGCTTGCCTACGGCCTTGAGTTGGCGACCCGAAATGTGGGCGACTTCAGCGGGCTTGGGATCACGCTCATCAATCCCTGGGAGGCCTGAGCCCCGTCGCTGAACGAGAATCAGAAAGGGCGCGGAGCCCCTCGGCACCGCGCCCTGGAATTCTGTCGCTTCGGAAAGAGCTAGTCTTCCTTGGGCGTGATGACCTGGCGGCCCTTGTACATGCCGGTCTTCAGGTCGATGTGGTGCGGGCGCTTCAGCTCGCCGGTTTCCTTGTCCTCAACGTAGTTGTTGGCCCCCAGGGCATGATGCGAGCGACGCATGTTGCGGCGTGAGGGGGAGGTTTTGCGTTTCGGAACGGCCACGGGAGACTCTCTCTGGCGGACTGGGAAAGACGGCCTCGGAAACCGGAGCGCATCAAGGTGGGCGCTTATGCCCCAATCGTCGCTGGGATTCAAGCCGGGGAAGCCTGGCCCCCCCTTTGCCCTGCACAGCGCGCCCTACCCCGCCGACGGGTCACGCGAGAATGCTTGTCTGGCGTAGCGCGATACGCTACGTTTAGAAGGGATGATCCAGAGCTGGAAATCTCCGGAGGCACGGGAGGTGTTCGAGGGTCGGGTGCCGAAGGGGTTTCCCCCGGATCTCACCCGGGCCACACGCCGCCGGCTCGGCTACTTGCACGCCGCCCTGCGGCTGGAGGACCTGAAGGCCCCGCCGGGGAACCGCCTCCATCCCCTGACCGGTGACCGGCTGGGCCAGCATTCGATTAGCGTGAACGACAAGTTCCGGATCTGCTTCGTCTGGACCCCCGAGGGGCCCGCGGAGGTTGAGTTCGTGGACGACCACTAGACACGGAGGACAGGATGACAGGCGGCTACAGCTACACTGAATTCGCGACCCCGGCGCCCCATCCGGGCGAGGCCCTGCGGGAGGACTTCCTGCCGGGATTTGGCCTGACTCCCGGTGCCCTCGCCCGGGCCATGGGACTGCGCGACCGGACCCGGATCGAGCGCCTGGTGCGGGAACAGCAGTCTGTTACCGCCGACACCGCCCTGCGGCTCGGCAAGGTCTTCGGAACTACGCCCGAGTTCTGGATACACCTGCAGGCGGCGCACGACCTGTCAAAGGCCGCGATCCTGGCGCGGGACGATCTTGCGGCGATCACTCCGGTCATCGCCGCCTAGACGTCCTGGGGCTTCCCAAGGGCCCGTGCTCCCCTCACCTGATCCCCAGGCTCAAACGAGCCGGCTGCGGTCCTTGGCGGCGCCGATGAAGCTGGTGAAGAGGGGGTGGGGGTCGAAGGGGCGGCTCTTCAGCTCGGGGTGGAACTGGACGCCGACGAACCAGGGATGGTCGGCCCGCTCGCAGATCTCGGGCAGGACGCCGTCGGGGGACAGGCCGGTGAAGGCCAGGCCCGTGGCCTCGATGGCCTCCCGGTAGCGGAGATTGACCTCGTAGCGGTGCCGGTGGCGTTCGCTGATGTGCTCGGTGCCATAGATGGCCGCCACCCGGGAGCCGGGGGTGAGGACGGCCTCATAGGCCCCCAGGCGCATGGTACCGCCCAGGTCGTCGCCCTCGACCCGGGTCTCGCGTTCATTGCCGCGGGTCCACTCGGTCATCAGGCCCACGACGGGCTGGGGGCTGGGCCCGAATTCGGTGGAGGAGGCCTCGGTCAGGCCGGCCAGGTTCCGGGCCGCCTCGATCATGGCCATCTGCATGCCGAAGCAGATGCCGAAATAGGGGATCTGGTGCACGCGGGCGAACTGGATGGCGCGGATCATCCCGCCCGCCCCACGTTCGCCAAAGGCTCCGGGGACGAGCACGCCGTGGACTCCGGCCAGACGCTCGCCGATCAGGGCCTCGTCGTGCTCGAAGGTCTCGCCCTCAATCCAGTCGAGGCGCACCCGCACATTGCTGCCCAGGCCGCCGTGGACCAGGGCCTCGACCAGGGACTTGTAGGCGTCCGTCAGGGCTGTGTACTTGCCGACAATGGCGATTGTGACCTCGCCATCGGGGTGGTCCATGCGGTCGGACACCCGTTGCCAGCCGGACAGATCGGGCTCGGGGGCGCTTTCGAGCAGGCCGAAGACGTCGAGCACTTCGCGGTCGAGGCCCTGCTCGTGATAGTCGACGGGGACGGCGTAGATGTTGGGCGAGTCCATCGCCTGGATGACCGCGCTTTCCCGCACATTACAGAACTGGCCGATCTTGCGGCGCTCAGCCGCCGGGATGGGCTGTTCGCAGCGGCACAGAAGGATGTCGGGCTGGATGCCAATGGACCTCAGCTCCTTGACGGAGTGCTGGGTCGGCTTGGTCTTCATTTCGCCGGCCGTCTTGACGTAGGGCAAGAGGGTCAGGTGGATGTAGCAGGCCATGCCCCGGGGGAGCTCCTGGCCCAGCTGGCGGATGGCCTCGAAGAAGGGCAGGCCCTCGATGTCGCCCACCGTGCCGCCGATTTCGACCAGGACGAAGTCGACGCCCTCACCCGGATCGGACAGGACGAAGGCCTTGATCTCGTCGGTGACGTGCGGAATGACCTGGACCGTCGCGCCGAGATAGTCGCCGCGGCGCTCCTTCTCGATGATGGTCTTGTAGATCTGGCCGGTGGTGATGTTGTCCCCCCGGGCGGCGTTGACCCCGGTGAAGCGCTCGTAGTGGCCAAGGTCGAGGTCTGTCTCGGCACCGTCCTCGGTCACGAAGACCTCGCCGTGCTGGTACGGGCTCATCGTCCCCGGATCGACGTTGAGATAGGGGTCAAGCTTGCGCAGGCGCACGCGATATCCGCGCGCCTGGAGGAGCGCACCGAGCGCTGCGGAGGCGAGACCTTTTCCCAAGGAGGAGACCACGCCGCCGGTGATGAAGATGTACCGGGCCATGGGAGACCAGTTAGCCGCGATTCGCCTGCCGTTGCAGACCGGCGGTATCGCTCACCTGTGGATGATCCCTACTTCGGGGCGACGGGAGGCGGTGCCGCGGGCTGTGCGGGGGCGACGCCGAAGGGGTCCACGGTGGGCCGCGGGGCCTCGAAGGGCGCGGGCGCAGCGGCCGGTGCCTGGGACGGGGCCGGCGTGGCGGGTACCCGCTGAGCCTTGAGAGCTTCCGGGGACAGGCTCTCCACCTTGACCCGGTCAACGACCGAGCTGGAGGCCTTCTCACGGCCGGTGATCACGGTCAGGGCGAGGCTCAGGATGAAGAAGGCGGTGCCCAGGATCCAGGTCGTTCGGGTCAGGAGATCCCCCGCCCCGCGTGCGGTCATGAAATTCGAGCTGCCGCCGCCCATGCCAAGGGCTCCGCCTTCGGAACGCTGAAGGAGGACCACGATGGCAAGGCCAACGCTGACGAGGATTTGAAGGGTGAGCAGAAGCCCGAGCATGAATGACCCGCAGGATCTGGCCGGGAAGCCGGCCGGGAAGCTGGTTCCTCTAGCATCGGCAGAGCCCGGTTTCCAGTCCACGCGGCATCGAAACCGGGCCTGGGGGTTTCAGCCTGCCCCGGCGATGATCCCGAGGAAGTCGGCAGACTTGAGGGAAGCCCCGCCCACCAGGGCACCGCCGACCTCTGAGGCGGACAGGATCTCGGCCGCATTGCCGGGCTTGACCGAGCCGCCGTAGAGGATGGGTGCCCGGGCGCCCGACGCCCCGAGGACCGCGGACATTTCCGCCCGGACCGCCGCGTGGATCTCCTCGATCTGCACCGTGGTCGGCGTCAGGCCCGTCCCGATGGCCCAGACCGGCTCGTAGGCCACGGAGAACGGACGCCCGGCCAGGACCTGGGGCAGGGAGCCACGGACCTGGGTGGAGACGACGGTGACCGCCCTGCCCGCCTCGCGCTCGGCGAGGGTCTCGCCGACGCAGATGATGGGCTCCAGGCCTGCCCTCAGGGCAGCCTCGACCTTGGCGGCGACCAGGGCGTCAGTCTCGCCGTAGCCTGAGCGACGCTCGGAATGCCCGAGGATGACCAGGACCGCCCCGGCCTCTGACAGCATTTCGGCGGAGACGTCGCCGGTGAAGGCGCCAGACACCTCGGCACGGCAGTCCTGGCCGCCGACCAGGACGGAGGCACCCGCAAGGGACCGGGCCATGCGCTCGACCAGGGTGGCTGGAGGACAGAGCCCGACCCGGACCCCAGAGCCACCCAGAGAGCCGGCCAGAGAGCCACGTAGGCCTGCCGCCACGGCCTGCGCCTCGGCCAGGGCCGGCCCCAGTCCGTTCATCTTCCAGTTGCCGACAATCAGCTTGTCCATGTCGCCGTCTCCGTCCGCAGGTCTCACGGCCCGTTGTTGGGCCGATACGATAAGGCAGGGCGGCTGTCACCCGCCTGCCGAGGCCAAGCTTGCCGCACCTTGCGGCGAGGCTCTATACCCGCCCTTGCAAAGCGCCCGTTGTCCGGGCCGGGAAGGATCTCATGCTCGCCGCCATCCGCGTCTTCGCCAAATCCTGGGTCGCCGCCGTCCTCATCGGGCTGCTGATCCTCAGCTTTGCGGTCTGGGGCGTCAGCGACGTCTTCAAGACCCAAGCCAGCAACGAAGTGGTGCAAGCAGGAGGCCGCGGCATCACACCGGCCGAGTTCCGGACGGAATGGGACCGGGCGAAGGCAAATCTGGAACTCCAGTCCGGGCAGCCGATCAGCAACGAGGTGGCAGTGGAGAACCGGTTTGATTCCCGGGTCCTGGAAATGCTGGCCGACCGAGAGTCCATGGCCGCCCTGGTCGACAAGATCGGGCTGAAGCCGGCGGACAGCCTGATCACCCGAGAAATCCAGCGGATTCCCGCCTTCTTCGACCAGGTGTCCGGCAGGTTCGACAAGCGTCTCTACGAGGACGCCCTGGCCCGCAACAACCTGACCGCCCCCACCTTCGAGCGGAACGTTCGGGATGATATCGCCCAGTCGCACATGGCCGCCGGGCTGGTGGACGGACTGAGGCCGCCCCGGGCCTATGGCGCCCTGGCGGTGGTCTTCGCCCAGGAGGCCCGGGACGTGTCGGCCTTCGCGGTCGGGCCGCCCGCCGTGAAGCCCCCCGAGGCCCCCACCGAGGCCCAACTCACCGCCTTCATGAAGGAGAACGCCGATCGCCTCATGCGGCCAGAGTTCCGCGCCCTGAGCGTGGTGCGCTTCAGCGCCGCGAAGTTCGCCGACTCGGTGACGGTGAGCGAGGCGGACATCCGCAAGCAGTTCGATTTCCGGAAAGACGCCCTGAACAGGCCCGAGACCCGGTCCCTGGTGCAAATCCCGGCCCGGGACGCGGCCGCTGCACGCCAGATCGCGGACCGACTGGGCAAGGGCGAGGATCCCGCCGTAGCGGCCAAGGCCGCAGGCGTGGAGCCGGTAGTCTATGCCGACAAGCCCCTCACAGCGGTCGTTGACCGCAAGACCGGGGAAACCGCCTTTGCCATGGCCCCCGGAGAGGTGCGGGTCGTCCAGGGCGACCTGGGCCTTGCCGTGGTCAAGGTCACCGGGATCCAGCCTGGGCAGAGCGTGACCCTGGACGCGATCCGTCCCATGCTCGAGGCGGAGGCCCGCAAGACCTTGGCCGCTGAACGGGTCTACGAGATCAGCCAGGTCTTCGATGACGCCCAGGCGGGCGGCGCCAACCTGGACGAGGCCGCCGCCAAGGCGGGGGTCTCGGTGGTCAAGCTGGGCCCCGTCGCCGACCAGGGCATCGATACCTCCGGCAAGCCGGTCTCCGGCATCTCGGCCAAGCTGATCCAGACGGCCTTCCGCCTTCCCGAGGGGGGCGAAAGCCAGATCGAGGACGAGGGCCAGGGGGAGTCCTACGTCGTTCGCGTCGACAAGATCCTTCCCAAGGCCCTGCCCCCGCTCGACGAGGTCCGCCAACCCCTCACCCGGGCCTGGATGGGCCAGGAGATGTCCAAGCGCCTGCGGGAGAAGGCTGAGGCCCTGGCCGAGCGCGTCCGCAAGGGCGAGGATATGGCCAAGGCGGCGCAGAGCGTCGGGACCCAGCTTGCCCGGCTTCCGGGCCTGACCCGGCAGGCCTCAGGCGAGCAGGGGCCCCTGCCCCAGGAAGCCTTCGCCCAGGCCTTCGGCGCGCCGAAGGGTGGGGTCTTCGCGGCCAGTGGCGGCGGGCCCTTCGTCTTCATCGTGGGTCGGGTCGACGCCATCAGGCCGCCGGCAGCGGCGGAAAATGCCCGCGCCGTGGAGCAGGTTCGGCCCCAGCTGGGCATGACCCTGTTCAACGAGATCGGCGGACAGATGCCCCGCTACGCCCGGGCGGTGATGAAGACCCGGACCAATCCCGAACTCGCCCGCCAGACCCTCGGCGTCGAAGCGCCGAAGGCAAAGGGGGCCAAGGACGGCAAGGAGGCCGCTGGCAAGTGAACCCGGAACCCGGCGTCGAGTCCTTCTCCGAAATCTACACGGCCGGCCGCGCCCAGGTGGTCTGGACCCGGCTGATCGACGACCTTGAGACGCCGGTGTCCGCCTACCTGAAGCTGGCGAAGGGTCGCCCCTATGCCTTCCTCTTCGAGAGCGTCGAGGGCGGCGCCTGGCGCGGGCGCTATTCCGTCATTGCCCTCAAGCCGGACCTCGTCTGGCGGTGCCAGAGCGACGTCGCCGAGATCGCCGAGGGCGAGGCCATCGATGCCGGCAGCTTCACCCCCCAGCCCGGCGGGGCCCTGGACTCCCTGCGGGAACTGGCCGCCACTTCGCGGCTGGACCTGCCCGCTGGCCTGCCACCCATGACCGCCGGGATCTTCGGGGCCATCGGCTACGACATGATCCGGCTGGTCGAGCGCCTACCAAACGTCAATCCCGACCCCCTGGGCCTGCCGGACGCGGTGATGATCCGCCCCTCCGTGGTGGCCGTATTCGACGGCATTGCCCAGGAGATCCTGCTGGCGACCACGGTGCGACCGTCCGGCCTCTCGGCCCAGGCCGCCTGGGAGGCCGCGTGCGGCCGTCTGGAGGCCATCCGCCTGGACCTGAAGACCGCCGCCCCGTCGCCGACGGGAGACGCGGCCCCCCTGCCGGACCGGTTCACGACCCCGGTGAGCCGCCAGGACTACCGGACGATAGTCGACCGGGCCAAGACCTACATCGCCGCCGGAGACATTTTCCAGGTCGTACCGAGCCACAGGTTCCGCGCGCCCTTCCCGCACGATCCCTTCGCCCTCTACCGGTCGCTCCGGCGGGCCAATCCCTCGCCCTTCCTGTTCTACCTGAACTTCGGCGACTTCCAGTTGGCGGGCTCTTCGCCTGAGATCCTGGTGCGCCTGAGGGATGGCAAGATCACCATCCGCCCCATCGCCGGAACCCGGCCAAGGGGCGCCACGCCCGAGGAGGACCGGGCCCTGGAGGCTGAACTGCGCGCCGACCCCAAGGAGCGGGCCGAGCACCTCATGCTCCTGGATCTCGGCCGTAACGACGTGGGCCGGGTGGCCATGCTGAACGCGGCCGGTGCCAATGCGCCCGTCGAGCGCGCGCCGGGTCCGCACGTGCGGGTGACCGACAGCTTCTTCGTCGAGCGCTACAGCCACGTCATGCACCTGGTGTCCAATGTGGAGGGGGATGCACCCGAGGGCCTGGACCCCGTGGATGTCCTGATGGCCGCCCTGCCCGCCGGGACCCTCTCGGGTGCCCCCAAGGTGCGCGCCATGGAGATCATCGACGAACTCGAACTCGAAAAGCGCGGTATCGCCTACGCCGGAGCGGTGGGCTATTTCGGCGCCGATGGGTCCGTAGACACCTGCATCGTGCTCCGGACCGCCTGTTTCAAGGACGGAATCATGCACATCCAGGCCGGCGGCGGCGTGGTGGCGGACAGCGACGCGGACGCCGAATATGACGAAACCCTGCACAAGGCCCGGGCCCTGCGACGGGCAGCGGAAGAGACCTGGCGATTTGTCTGACCCGGGAATCCGAGGGCAATAGCCCCAGGTAACCCCCGTCAAACCGGAGAGACGCTTCCCTGGCGGGCCGCCTTGCGACAAGCGTGAACCCAAGGGCCAAGGCCCAATTTCAATGGAGATAGATATGAAATTGCTGGCTGCAGCCGCCATACTCGCCATCGGTGCCCCTGCCGCTGCCCTCGCTGAGCCCATTCCGGCAAGCGTGGCCGCGATGATCGAGGCCGCCTCCAAGGACCCGGCGAACCTCAAGGTCGTGGCCGATATCGCCAAGCAGACCAACCCCGGCTCGGCCGCCGAGATCGACGCCCGGCTGGGCGAGATCGCCGCCGCCGCCGAGGCCGCCCGGGTGGAGAAGCTGTCCAGCCAGACCTTCCTGGAAGGCTGGACCGGTCAGGGCGAGGCCGGAGGCTTCATCTCGACCGGCAATGCTGAGGAGACTGGCGTTGCCGTCGGCCTGGGCCTGAAGAAGGAATCCCTGAAGTGGCGGCACCGGATCGACGGGATTGCCGATTACAGGAGCACGGACGGGACCACGACCAAGGAACGCTATTTCCTCGGCTACGAGGGCAACTACAAGTTCACGGACCGGTTCTACGCCATAGGCGCGGTGAGCTGGGAGAAGGACGTGTTCGCCGGCATCGACAGCCGTTTCAGCGAGTCCCTCGGCCTCGGCTACCGGGTCATCGACCGCAAGGACCTGATCCTGGACGTCGACGCCAGCGTGGCCGCTCGCCAGAATGAATATGTGAAGCCAGCGATCTCGGTTCCCGGGCAGGACTACAGTGAGTCCACCATCGGGGGCCGACTGGGCGGCCGCCTGGTCTGGGAAATCAACGAAACCACCTCCCTGTCCGAGGTCGTCGTCGCCTACTTCGACAGCCAGAGCAACACGATCGAGTCGACCACGGCCCTGACCACACGACTGTCCGGGGCCCTGGCCGCCCGGGCCTCATTCAACATCCGTACGGAGTCGGACCCGCCTCTCGGCCGGGAGCAGACCGACACGACCACCCGGGCCGCCCTGGTCTATTCCTTCTAAGGCGTAACGGGCCGCCGTCCCTCGCCCCCCTTGAGCCCCTTAGGGCATGGGGGCGAGGATGACGGCGGCAGCAAGGGCCAGGGCGGTGGCGGCGGCGAAGGCGGCCGCGGCCAGGGCCGCCCAGGCTCCGTCGTCCCGCCGGGGCGTCTCGAGCAGGGCTCGGGCCCTGGCCAGCTCATCGGGGCTGACGGCACCTCTCGGGGAATCATCTGAATCCATGGGTGGAGCCTGTCCCGGGCGCTCGTCCCTGACAATCAGCCATGACAATCAGGCTTTCCCTTGGGCCTGGGTTTCACTAGGGACAGGTCCATGATCCTGGTGATCGATAACTACGACAGCTTTACCTACAACCTGGTTCACTACCTGAACGAGCTGGGGGCGGAGACGCGCGTCTATCGCAATGATGACCTGTCCGCCGCCGCTGCGATCGCCCTGAAGCCAGACGCAGTGCTCCTGTCGCCCGGGCCCTGTACGCCAGACGACGCCGGTATCTGCCTCGATCTGCTACGACAGGCCCCGGAGGCCCTCCCCATATTGGGGGTCTGCCTGGGCCACCAGTCCATCGGCCAGGCCTTCGGCGGGCGCGTGGTCCGCGCCAAGGCGCTGATGCACGGCAAGACCAGCGCCATCCGGCACTCGGGCAAGGGCGTCTTCCGCGACCTGCCCGACCCCTTCACCGCCACGCGCTACCATAGCCTGGCTGTCGACGGGGGAAGCCTGCCTGACGTCCTGGAGATTACAGCCTGGACCGATGACGGTGAGATCATGGGCCTGCAGCACCGCTCGCGGCCGATCCACGGGGTGCAGTTCCATCCTGAGTCCATCGCCACGGAGGGTGGGCACAAGCTGCTCGGGAACTTCCTTGAACTGGCTGCGCGGGCCCGTGTCTGAAGCCTTCCGCCCCCTGCTGGGCCGACTTGCAGCCGGCGAGGTCATGGACGCCGCGGAGGCCGAGGCCTTCTTTTCCGCCTGCCTGCGCGGGGAACCCAGCCCGGCCCAGGTCGGCGCGGCCCTGACCGCCCTGCGCATGCGCGGCGAGACCCCCGGGGAAATCACGGCGGGTGCCCGGGCCATGCGGTCCGCCGCCGTCCGGCTGGAAGTCCCCTTTCCCACCCTCGACGTCTGCGGGACCGGCGGCGACGGCCTGCACACCCTGAACGTCTCTACGGCGGTGGCCTTCGTGGCCGCTGGCGGCGGTTTGAAGGTGGCCAAGCACGGCAACCGCGCCCTGTCCTCGAAGTCGGGGACCGCCGACGTCCTGGCCGCCCTTGGTGTCAATATCGAGGCCCATCCCGAGCGCCAGCTCCGGGCACTCGAGACCGCCGGCGTCTGCTTTCTG
>JBMOEP010000034.1:0-11332 GCA_049314675.1 Phenylobacterium sp. | reverse complement strand
GAACGTCACCGCCCTGGTGGAGCTCAAGGCCCGCTTCGACGAGGAGGCCAACCTGAAGTGGGCCCGCGACCTCGAGCGGGCCGGGGTCCACGTCGTCTTCGGCTTCGTGGAGTACAAGACCCACGCCAAGCTCTCGATGGTGGTGCGGCGGGAGGGCGACCAGCTGCGCACCTACTGCCACTTCGGGACCGGGAACTACCATCCCCAGACGGCGCGGATCTATACCGACCTGTCCCTCTTCACCTCGGACCCCGCCCTCGGCCGGGATTCCGTCCGGCTGTTCAACTACATCACGGGTTACGCCCGCCCCCAGAGGATGGAGAAGCTGTCCTTCTCGCCCCTGACCATGAAGGCTGACCTCCTGCGCATGATCGCCGTCGAGGCGGACAATGCCCGGGCGGGACGGCCCGCCGCCATCTGGGCCAAGCTCAACTCCCTGGTCGACCCCGAAATCATCGACGCCCTCTACGAGGCCAGTCAGTCCGGCGCTGAGATCACGCTGGTCATCCGCGGCATATGCTGCCTGCGCCCCGGCGTGCCCGGGCTGTCAGAGAACATCCGGGTGAAGTCCATCGTCGGCCGGTTCCTGGAGCATTCCCGGATTGTCGCCTTTGCCAATGGCGCCGAAATGCCCTCGGCACAGGCCAAGGTCTTTATCTCCTCTGCCGACTGGATGCCCCGCAATCTCGACCGTCGCGTCGAGTCCCTGGCGCCGGTGGAGAACCCGACGGTCCACCAGCAGGTGCTGCAGCAGATCCTCGTCGCCAACATCCGGGACAAGGCGCAAAGCTGGACGCTGGACGCGTCGGGCGAGTACAGCCGGGACCCCGCCTGGGACCTACCCGGGGCCTTTTCGGCTCACGAATACTTCATGACCAATCCAAGCCTTTCCGGTCGCGGAAACAAGGTGAAGGATCTGCCCGGCGCGATTGACCATGTGGCGTCTCGGGGCTAGCCGCCCAACGCCCGGGTCGGTGGCGCCCCCTGCCGGGATCCGGCACGCGGCGGTCATCGACATCGGGTCGAACTCCGTCCGCCTGGTCGTCTACCAGCTTGAAGGGCGGGCCATCTGGACCGTTTACAACGAGAAGGCCCAGGCCGGTCTCGGCCGCGACCTCCAGACCACGGGACGGCTTTCGCCTGAGGGCCTCGAGACGGCGATGGCCGTGCTTCGAAGGTTCCGTGTCCTGCTGCAGGGCTGGAGCAGCCGGGAGACCTTCGTGGTGGCGACCGCCGCGGTCCGGGAGGCCCGGGACAGCGGTGCCTTCCTGCGCGCCGTGGAGGACGAAACCGGCATCTTGGTCCGTGTTCTCTCTGGGCAGGAGGAAGCCAGGTATGGCGCCCTCGGCGTCATCGCCGGGCAGGCTGACGCCTCCGGCGTCGCCGGGGATCTCGGCGGATCGAGCCTGGAACTGGTGAGACTGGACGATGTCGGCCAGGGGGTGAGCCTGCCCCTGGGCCCCCTCGCCCTTGGGGCCCCACAGCCGCTGGATCAGGACCGGGTCCGCCGCTCGATTTCCAGGGCGCTCAAGCCCCACACGGAGCGGATGTCGACCCGTGAATTCCACGCTGTCGGCGGCGCCTGGCGCAACCTGGCCCTGCTGCACATGGAGCTGGAGGGCTATCCGCTTCACATCGCGCACCAATACGAGATCAGGCGGACGGACCTGTTGGACCTCTGCCGCTTCGTCGCCCGCCAGTCCAAGGCCTCACTGGAGGGAATCCAGAGCCTGTCGCGTAAGCGGTTCGACACCCTTCCCTACGCCGCTGTCGTACTCGCTGAGGTTGTCCAGGCCCTGGAGATCCAGCGGGTGGTGATTTCCGCCTATGGCCTGCGCGAAGGGCTGCTGCTGGACTCCATGTCTCCGGCGGTCCGGGAGCAGGATCCTCTCGTCAGCGGCTGCGAGGCCCTGGTGGCCCAGGGAGGCCTGACCTCGGACCTCGGCCCTGCGGTGGAAGCCTTCATCCGACCTGTCTTCGACAGCCTGCCCGCCGTCTTCGGCCTGCGCGACCCGGTCCTCACCGCAGCGGCCTGCAGGTTGGCGGATCTCGGCTCGCGGCTGCACCCCGACCACAGGGCCGACCTCGCCTTTGATAAGGCCCTGAGGGCCCCCATTGCGGGCATGACCCATCCTGAACGCGCCTACCTGGCCTGCGCCATCTTCTCCCGGCACGACTCCGCACCGAATGCCCCTGAGCCCGAGGTGGTCAACCGCCTGCTGTCCCCAGAGCGGCGCACCCGGGCCCGGGCCCTGGGTTCGGCGATCAGGCTCGGCTGCGACCTTGCTGGACAAAATGTGGAAGTGCTCCGGCATGCGTCCCTGCACCTGGAGGGCGAACGCCTGCGCCTGACCGCGGAACCGGGATGGGAAGACATGCTGCTGGGCGAGCAGACCGCCAAGCGAGCCCTGACACTCGCCCAGGCCCTCAAGATCCGCCTCCAGATGGGATAAGCCGAAATGATCCAGGTACTCATGTCCGCGGCGGCCCATGCGCGTATCCGCGACCGGATCGCCCCCATCGCCGCACGGCTCGACATCGTGACGGTCGCAGAGGGCGGTCGTTACCTCCGCGACGGGGTCGAAGCCGACCCTGCCACCCTTACCCCGGAAGTGGTCTGGACGACCCTGGAGGCCTATGCCGGCGGCCTGCTGCCCAGCCTGATGCGCGTCTTGATCGATAGCCCTTCGGTTCGCTGGCTGCAGACCTTTAATGCTGGCCTGGACCTGCCGATCTTCCGCCGGATCATGGAAAAGGGCGTGCGGATCACCAAGTCGTCGGCCCAGGGGGTTGGGATTGCGGAATACGTCCTGGCCCATGCCCTGGCCCTGATCGTTCCCATCGACGCCCAGCGCGAACTGCAGGACGCGAAGACATGGGGCCGGACCCCATACCGGGAGGTCAGCCAGACGCGATGGCTCCTCGTGGGCTACGGCGCGATCGGCGAACAGATCGCTCAGCGTGCCCGCGCCTTCGGCGTGGACCTTACTGTGGTGCGTCGGGGAACCGATGCGGGCCTCGCTCACAGGACCCTGCCCCTGTCACGGATCGGGGAGGCGCTGCCGGACACCGACGTCGTGGTGCTGGCCTGCGCCCTCACGGACGAGACTCGGGATATCTGCAACGACGCCTTTTTTGCGGCCCTAAAGCCCGGCGCCATCCTGATCAACATCGGCCGGGGCGGGCTTGTCGACGAGGACGCGCTTCGTCGGGGGCTGGACGCCGGGCGGCCCAGCCATGCTGTGCTGGATGTCTTCCAGACCGAACCCCTGCCCACGGATCACTGGATCTGGACCCACCCCCAGGTCCGGGTCAGCGCCCATACCTCCGGTTCCGGCGATGGGGTCCAGCCCCGGGCGGATGAGCAGTTCATCGCCAACCTGGAGCGCTGGGTCCGCGGCGAACCCCTCATGAACGAGGCTGCCCCCTCCGAGGTGGGCCTGCCCTGACCCTCAGGTCCGGACGATCTCCGTACCCACGGGGGCCAGGGAGATGATGGCCAGCTTCAGGTGCTGCAGGCCGAAGGGAATACCAATGAGGGTGAGGCAGAGCCCCACCCCGATGAGGATGTGCTGGATCGCCAGATACCAGCCGCCGAGGACAAGCCAGACAAGGTTCAACAGGGATCCCATGCAACCCGTCCCCAGGTCATCCGGGGTCCGCTTCACCGCCTGGCGGCCGAAGGGCGCATAGGAGAACCGGCCGATCCGGAAGGCGGCGAAGGCCCAGGGTGCACCGACGACGGTCAGAAGCAGGAGGACCCCCGCCAACATCCAAAGGGTCCCGGAGATCACTCCCCCAAAGACGAACCAAAGGATGTTGAGGACGAGGTTCATTCCTCGGAGACGGGCCTTGGTGCCCGGCGCACCTCGACCACGCGCACACGGCTGCCATCGAGGACCAGGGCCAGCTCACCCCGCTTGAGACGGAGGGCGTCAGCGCCGAAGGCTTCCAGCCGCCAGCCGGTCAGGGCTGGCGTATCGGCATTATCGTCCTGGGCGATCATCTCGAGATCAGAAACCGTCGCGATCAGCTTGGACGCCACGCCCCCATCCTCAGCCCTGGCCTTGAGGAGGACCTTGAGGAGCTCCACCACAGAACCGGCTGCGGGGTTGTGCGGCGAGCGGGTCTTCTCGATCACTGGAGCCGTGGCCGCAGGGTCGCGCAGGGCCTCACGGATCGTTTCGAGAAGCTCAGGCCCGAAACGGGAGCCGGCAAAACCCTTGGGCACGGACCGGAGGCGCTCCATCTGGGCGGCGTCGGTCGGGGCCTGGCTGGCCAGTTCGTCGATGGCGTCATCCTTGAGGATACGGCCGCGGGGCTGGTCTCGAAGCTGGGCTGTCTTCTCCCGCCATTCGGCGACAGCGCGGTACACGCTGAGATAGCGCGGGGCCTGCTTGCGAGGTTTGAGCCGGCGCCAGGCGTTCTCGGGCGAGACGTCGTAGAGCGCAGGCTCGGACAGCGACTTCATGTCGTCGGCGACCCAGGCCAGCCGACCCTCGTCCTCAAGGCGGGACCGCAGGGTGGGATAGAGGGCGGCCAGGTGCGTCACGTCTGCCTGGGCGTAGGTGAGCTGGTTTTCGGTCAGGGGGCGGCGGGCCCAATCGGTGAAGCGGCTGGATTTGTCCAGCTCGATCTTGAGCATGTTCCGGACCAGGGCGTCGTAGGCGATCTGCTCGCCGTAGCCGGCCGCCATGGCGGCAACCTGGGTGTCGAACAGGGGCCGGGGCATGGCCTTGAGGTTGTGGAAGATCTCGACGTCCTGGCGGGCGGCGTGGAACACCTTGACGATGCTCTCGTCACGCAGGATTTCCAGGAAGGGCTCGAGGTCGAGGCCGGGGGCCAGGGGATCGATCACCGCCTCGTCGTCTGGCGTGGCAGCCTGGATCAGGCAGAGCTTGGGCCAGTAGGTGGTTTCCCGCATGAACTCGGTATCCACCGCCACAAAGGGCTGCCCGAGGATCTTGGCGCAGAAAGTCTCAAGGTCGGCGGTGGTCGCGATGGGGGTCATGAGCTAGCTATACGCCGTCGCTGGGCCGAGTCTGCAAGCCCGCCGGCGCATTAATTGAAAGGTCCTCTCATGAGCGAGCGTCAGAACGGTCTTACCTACGCCCAGGCGGGTGTGGACATCGACGCCGGCGCCGCCCTGGTGGACCGCATCAAACCCCTGGCCCGGGCCACCCGCCGACCCGGCGCAGACGCCGCCCTGGGGGGATTTGGGGCCCTGTTTGACCTGAAGGCTGCAGGCTTCAGCGACCCCCTGCTGGTCACGACCACGGACGGGGTCGGCACCAAGCTCAAGATCGCCATCGAGACCGGTCAGCACGACACGGTCGGGATCGACCTGGTGGCCATGTGCGTCAACGACCTCCTGGCCCAGGGCGCCGAGCCCCTGCTCTTCCTCGACTATTTCGCCACAGGAAAGCTCGACGTCGAGGCCGCTGCCCGGGTCGTGGGAGGGATCGCCGAGGGCTGCCGCCAGGCGGGCTGCGCCCTGGTCGGCGGCGAGACGGCGGAGATGCCCGGCATGTACGCCGAGGGCGATTACGATCTGGCCGGATTCTCCCTCGGCGCGGTGGAGCGGGGCGCGGTCCTGCCCCGGCTGGGCGACCAGCGCGCCGGCGACGTAATCATCGGCCTCGCCTCTTCCGGTCCACACTCCAACGGCTATTCCCTGGTCCGCAGGATCGTGGAGCCTACCGGGCTGGACTGGAGCGCCGCCTCTCCCTTCTCGGACGACGAGACCCTGGCGTCAGCCCTGATGCGCCCGACCCGGATCTATGTCCGCCAGGTCCTGCCGCAGATCCGCGCGGGCCGGGTCAGCGCCTGCGCCCACATCACCGGCGGCGGACTGATCGAGAATCCGCCCCGGGTGATCGCCGAGGGTCTGACGGCCCGGTTCGACTGGAACGCCTGGACCCTGCCGCCAGTCTTCGCCTGGCTGCAGGACGCTGGCGGTGTCAGCGACACGGAAATGCGCCGCACCTTCAACTGCGGCGTCGGCCTCATGCTCACGGTCCGGCCGGAGGCTGCCGGCGATGTACTGGCCGGCCTCATCGAGGCGGGCGAGGACGCCTTTGTCTGCGGCGAGCTGGCCGCCGTCTGACCTCAGACCCCGCGGAAGACCGCCGGGCGCTTCTGGTTGAAGGCTGCGACCCCCTCGCGGCGGTCCTCGGTGGTGAACAGCCGGTTGTACTCCGACAGTTCCAGTTCCATGGCTTCGGCCAGGGGCAGGACGGCACCTGTCCGGACGACCGCCTTGACGGCGCGGATCGACAGGGGCGCCTTTGAGGCGATCAGGACCGCCCGGGCGACCAGGTCCGCCACCAGGGTCTCATTTGGCCGCACGGCGTTGACCAGTCCGATGGCCAGGGCCTCGGTGGCGTCGACGGGAAGCCCGCTCATCAGCATTTCCGAGGCCCGGCGCTCGCCGACTGCCCGGGTCAGGAGTTGGGTCCCACCCAGTCCCGGGATGATGCCCAGTCCAGCTTCGGGAAGTCCCATGCGGGCCGACTCGCCAGCCCAGGCGAAGTCACAGGCCAGGGCCATCTCGGCCCCACCGCCCATGGCGGCCCCATTCACAGCCGCCAGGACCGGAAAAGGACAGGCCAGCTGGGCCCGGATCATGTCCTCGAACAGCCTGTGCTGATCGGCCCAGGCTGTGTCTGACATGCCGTCGCGTTCCTTCAGGTCGGCACCGGCGCAGAAGAAGCGCCCCTCCCCCGTCAGGACCACAGCGCGGACAGAGGCGTCTGTGGACAGTCGGGTCCAGAGGTCCAGGAGGTCACGCCCCATGGCGGTGGACAGGGCATTTGCGGCCTCGGGGCGGTTCAGGGTCACCTGGACCACGCCGGGGGCGGCCTCGTGGACCCGGATCGTCGTATCGTCGCTCATCTTCCCTCCGGTCCGGCGACCACGCCGTCATCATGCAGCTTGCCGATCTGGGCCGCTGAGAGGCCCAGGACGCTGGAAAGCACCTCGTCGGTATGCTGGCCAAGGCGGGCGGCGGGCCGGGCTGGCTGGCGTTCGTCCTGGGGCACGGTCCCGGCGAAGCCGGCGGCGGGATAGGTCTGGCCCGAGGGATGGGTGAGGGTCGAGAAGACCGGGTTCCCGGCGAACAGCCGAGGGTCTCTCGCCGCCTGGGACAGGGTCTGGTAGGGGCCCCAGCAGACGCCCAGCTGCTCGAAGGCGGGGACTAGGTCTGCAAGCTTGCGGCGCGCCATGGCGGCATCGAAGATCGGCACCAGCCGGTCGCGGTGGGTAAAGCGCAGCCCCTCATCCCGGGCGAAGTCCACGCCCAGCTCGGCCTCCAGGGCCTTCACCGGCTCGACAATGTCCAGCAGGGGCTGGATGCCCGACCACTGACGGGGGGTGATGGCCACCAGCATGATCCGCACGCCGTCGGCGGTGGTGAAGTCGCGACCGAAGGCGCCGAAGATGTCATTGCCGACCCGGGGCCGGTCGCCCTCGCCGAGGGTCGCCTCGGCCAGCATGCCGAGGTTGGCCAGGCTGGCGGCAGCGATGTCGGACAGGGGCAGGCGGACCTCCCTGCCCTTGCCATCCGGGCTGCGCGCCATCAGGGCCGAGACCAGGGAGAAGGCGGCGTAGCCTCCGGTCAGGAGGTCCCAGGCTGGCAGGATGTGGTTCACCGGCCGGGGATCGTCGGCATGGCCTGTGAAGAGTGGGACACCAACGGCGCTGTTGATGGTGTAGTCGACCCCCGGCCGGCCATCGGCCCAGCCCATGACCCGAACGCAGACAAGGTCGGGCCGCAGGGCCGACAGGGCCTCGTAGGACAGGAAGCCCTCCACCGGGAAGTTGGTAACAAAGGCCCCGGCGTCGTCCCCTGGCGCGGTCGCAAGCTCCTGGGCCAGGCGCCGACCCTCTGGCCGGGACAGGTCGATGGCGATGGACTTCTTCGACTTGTTCAGCCCCTCCCAGTAGAAGCTGTCGCCGCCTGGGCTGAGGGGCCAGCGGCGGAAGTCCGGGCCGCCGCCGATATTATCGAAGCGGATGACCTCGGCGCCGAGCTGGGCAAGGTAGAGGCCGCAGGTCGGCCCGGCGACGAAGGCCGAGCCCTCGACCACGCGCAGGCCCTTCAGGAGGTCATACATAGGAAGCGCCTGGCATTAAAAGCTCTTGGGCATGCCCAGCACGTGGTTGCCCACATGGCTGAGGATGAGGTTGGTGGAGATCGGGGCCACCTGGTAGAGGCGGGTCTCCCGGAACTTGCGCTCGATGTCGTACTCCTCGGCAAAGCCGAAGCCGCCGTGGACCTGGACGCAGGTGTCCGCGGCGAACCAGGAGGCCTCCGAGGCCAGCATCTTGGCCATGTTGGCCTCAGTGCCACAGGGCTGGCCCTCATCGAAAAGGTCGGCGGCATGCCGGACCATGAGGTCGGCGGCGCTGGTCTGGATATGGGCCCGGGCGATCGGGAACTGGACGCCCTGGTTCTGGCCGATGGGACGGCCGAAGACCTCACGCTCGCGGGCATAGGCGCTGGCCCGGTCGATGAAGAAGCGCGCGTCGCCGATGCACTCGGCAGCGATGAGGATGCGCTCGGCGTTCATGCCGTCGAGGATGTAGCGGAACCCCTGCCCCTCGGTGCCGATCAGGTTCGCCACCGGCACACTGAGGTCGTCGAAGAAGAGCTCGGTGGTGGCGTGGTTCAGCATGGTCCGGATTGGCCGGATGGTCAGGCCGTTCCCGACCGCCTCGCGCATGTCGACCAGCAGGACGCTCATGCCATCGCTGGGCCGGGCGGCCTCCTCCCGGGGCGTCGTGCGGCAGAGGAGGACCATCAGGTCCGAATGCTCGGCCCGGCTGATCCAGATCTTCTGGCCCCGGACGACATAGTGGTCGCCGTCGCGCCGGGCGAAGGTAGTGATGCGTGTGGTGTCTGTCCCGGCACCCGGCTCGGTGACGGCAAAAGCCTGGAGGCGCAGTTCGCCCGAGGCAATCTTTGGCAGGTAGGCCTGCTTCTGCGCCTCGCTCCCGTGCTTGAGCAGGGTGCCCATGGTGTACATCTGGGCGTGGCTGGCGCCGCCGTTGCAGCCCGAGCGGTGGACTTCCTCGAGGACGGCGATGGCCGCCCCGAGGCCCAGGCCCGAGCCGCCGTAGACTTCCGGGATGAGGACAGAAAGAAAGCCAGACTCGGTCAGGGCCCGAACGAACTCGCCGGGATAGGCCCGCTCGCGGTCCTTTTCCTGCCAATACGCCCCGGGGAAGCCGGCACACAGCCTACGGACCGCTTCACGGATCTCAGGAAAGGTCTCAGCGTTCAGCACGGCGCGTCCCCCAAGGATGAACCCAGCCGTGCTAGCGCACCCTTGAGGTCAGGCAAAGGGGGCGACGCTGCGCCCCCCGCCGGATCAGCCGACGATGTCGGCCGGGCTGAAGAACTGGGCGATCTCGAGCGCCGCGTTCTCGAGGCTATCGGAGCCATGCACCGAGTTCTCGCCGACGTTCAGGGCGAAGAGCTTGCGAAGGGTGCCCTCGGCGGCCTGCTCGGGATTGGTGGCGCCCATGACTTCGCGATAGCGCGCCACGGCGTTGTCGCCTTCCAGGACCTGGACCACGACCGGCGCCGAGGTCATGGATTCGACCAGCTCGCCATAGAAGGGCCGGTCCTTGTGGACCTCGTAGAAGCCCTTGGCCTGGGCCTCGGTCATGTGGATGCGGCGCTGGGCGACGATGCGCAGGCCCGCGTCCTCGATCACGGCGTTGATCTTGCCGGTGAGGTTCCGCTTGGTGGCGTCCGGCTTGATGATCGAGAAGGTGTGTTGGGTCATGAGGGCCTGTTTCCAGTCTAGAAGGTTCGGACCGTGCGGGCCGATTTGGTGCGGGCTTATAGCCGTAGCCTCGCCGCTCGCCAACACCATGCGGTAAGGACGGCGACGCGGCCGCAAGGCTCTGTTAGAGAGCCGGCCGTCATGCTTCTGATCCGCGATCTTACCCACGACGCCTGGGGACGGCGTTTCCTCGACCGGGCCAACGCCAGTATTCCCCCTGGTGCCAAGGTCGGGCTGGTCGGGCGGAACGGCGTGGGCAAGTCGACCCTCTTCGCCCTGATCCGCGACCAGGCCCGGGCGGGCGATGGCGAGATCAGCCTGCCAAAGGGCGCCCGGCTCTCGGCCGTCGACCAGGAGCACCCGGCCACACCGGTCAGCCTGATCGACACGATCCTCGCGGCTGACGAGGAAAGGGCCGCCCTTCTCGATCGCCTGGAGACTGCCCCACCCGAGGATATCGGCGACATCTACGGCCGGCTGGCCGAGATCGGTGCGGACCGGGCGCCCTCCCGGGCGGCGGAGATCCTGTCGGGCCTTGGCTTCACGCCGGCAGACCTGGACCGGCCCATGGCCCAGTTCTCGGGCGGCTGGCGGATGCGGGTGGCCCTGGCGGCCGCCCTCTTCGCCGAACCGGACCTGCTACTCCTCGACGAGCCCACCAACTACCTCGACCTCGAAGGTGCCCTCTGGCTGGAGGCCCGGCTGCGGAAATATCCCAACACCGCCATCATCATCAGCCACGACCGGGACATACTGAACCGGTCGGTGGACCACATCCTGCACATGCACGAGGCCCGGCTGGACCTCTATCCGGGCGGCTACGACGACTTCGAGCGTCAGCGGGAAGAAAGGGCGCGGGTCGAGGATGCCATGCGCCAGAAGGTCGACGCCCAGCGGGCCCACCTCCAGTCCTTCGTCGACCGATTCCGGGCCACCGCCAGCAAGGCTGTGCAGGCCCAATCGCGACTGAAGATGATCGCCCGCCTGCCGCCGGTCTCTGCCGCCGCCCGGGAGCACACAGCCCCCTTCTTGCTTCCCTCACCACCAAAGCCCCTCGCCCCGCCCCTCCTGAGGATGGAGCAGGCCTCCGTGGGTTACGAGCCCGGCAGGCCGGTCCTCAAGGGCCTCAGTCTGCGACTGGACCTCGACGACCGGATCGGGCTCCTCGGAGTGAACGGAGCCGGTAAGTCGACCTTCGCCCGCCTCGTCGCCGGCGACCTGGCCCCCGAGGGCGGCGAGTACTGGCGGGATCGCCGCCTCAAGGTCGGCTGGTTCCACCAGCACCAGATCGAAGCCCTGGACCCTACTGAGACGCCCCTGGACATCCTGCGCCAGCGCCTTCCGGAGGCTTCCGAGGCCTCCCGGCGCAGTCGACTGGCCCAGTGGGGCCTGGGGGTCAACAAGGTCGATACGACCGCTGCCAACCTATCCGGGGGCGAGCGCGCACGTCTCCTGCTGAACCTGGTGGCCATGGAGGCCCCCAACCTCCTGATCCTGGACGAGCCGACCAACCACCTCGACATTGACAGCCGCCGCGCCCT
>JBMOEP010000033.1:0-11500 GCA_049314675.1 Phenylobacterium sp. | reverse complement strand
ACGCTGCCAGCCACGGCGACGGAGACATAGCCCCCGGCCCGGAGTTCGGCGGCCACGGCGAAATAGGCACCCATGTCATCGGGGGAGAAGGCGATGACCACCACGGGGCCCCTCGCCTGCTGGCCGGCGTCCTGACCGGCGGCGCGCAGGGCGGCCGCAAGGCGGGAGACGCCGAAGGAGAAACCGGTGGCCGGGGTGCGTTCGCCAGTGAAGCGAGCGATCAGGTCGTCGTAACGGCCGCCGCCACCCACCGAGCCGAATCGGACGGGCTGGCCCTTCTCGTCCGGGGTCTCCAACCGCAGCTCAGCCTCGAAGACGGCGCCGGTGTAGTACTCAAGCCCCCGGACCACCGACGGGTCGAAGACCGCCCGGTCCGCGCCCACGCCCATGCTGGCCAGGGCCTTGTCTATGCCCGCCAGTTCCGCGAGGCCGGCGTCGCCCTCGGCCGAGCCGCCGATCACGTCGGCGATCCGGCGCAGGGTCTCGGCCCGGTCTCCGGCCCCGGCGGCGGTGAAGGCCAGGACGGAGTCAACGGCGGCGGTCGCCAGCCCCGCCCCGCGGGTGAAGGCGCCGGACTCGTCGCGGCGGCCCTCGCCCAGCAACAGCCGGACCCCCTCGGGACCCAGCCGGTCCAGCTTGTCCACCGCCCGAAGGACGGCGAGCTTCTGGCCTTCGTCGGCCACGCCGGCCCTTTCGAGGAGCCCGTTCAGGAGCCGTCGGTTATTGATCCGCAGGACGTAGCCGCCCTCGGGCAGGCCGGCGGCAGCCAGGCCCTCGGCGGCCATGGCGATGATCTCGGCGTCGGCCTCGGGCCGGGCCGAACCCACCGTATCGGCGTCGCACTGGGTAAATTCTCGGAACCGCCCCGGGCCAGGCTTTTCGTTCCGCCAGACCGGACCAAAGGCGTAGCGGCGGAAGGGCTTGGTCAGGCCCTCGCGGTTCTGGGCGACGAACCGGGCCAGGGGCGCGGTGAGGTCGTAGCGCAGGGCCATCCACTGGTCGTCGTCGTCCTGCAGGGCGAAGACGCCCTCATTTGGGCGGTCAGCGTCGGGCAGGAACTTGCCCAGGGCGTCGGCATACTCCAGAGCGCCGGTGTCGAGAGCCTCGAAGCCGTAACGCTCATAGACCTCAGAAACGCAGGTCAGGATGCGGCGCTCGGTGGCCAGGTCACGGGCGCGCCGGTCCATGAAGCCGCGGGGGGCACGGGCCTCGGGTCGGGCTTCGGGTCGGGCCTCTGGGCGGGGCGTCTCCCCGTCGGAGGCGATGTCGGTCGTGGAGGTGGTCATTTCCTATCCCTTGGGTTTGCCAGGGACGGAGCCGCCGGCCGGGCCCGTCCGCATTGCGCGGGGGCCGGCGCCGGAGGTTCGATCAGGCCGAACGCACTCGCCCGCTCCCGCTTTCACAGGTCGGATGGTGGAGGCCGTGATGATGAACCTGACGGAACATGGGCCGGGTCCCTAGCCCATCGCCGCCGGGCCGTCCAGCCCCGGGGGCCGGACGGACGGGGATCAGGGCAGGAGGTCGAGGTCCGGCGTGCGGTATTCCAGGCCTGACAGGGCGGGGCTTCGTTCGGCGGAATCGAACCCCTCCATGATCTTCTGGAACCGCATCTGGACGAAGGGGCGCATGTCCGGGTGGGTGAAGATGTAGAGGTCGCCGGCCTGCAGGGCCTCCAGCACCCGGGCGCCGACCCGGGCCGGGTCGATGCCGTTGGCGACCCGGTCGTCCGGGACGATCTCCCGTAACTGGGGGCCGCCGAACTTCGCCGGGCGGTTGCGTCCCGACTGGTTGATGCCGGTGCGCACGAAGCCCGGGCAGAGGACCTGGACCTGGATGTTCTCGGGCGCCAACTGGGCCGCCCAGCCCTCGGTCAGGGCCACCACGGCGAACTTGGAGGCGCTATAGGCCTCCATGCCCGGAGGCGATATGTGGCCGGCCATGGAGGCGGTGTTGATGATGGCCCCGCCCTCGCCGTGAGCGCGGATATGGGGCAGGAAAGCCTCCAAGCCGTAGATCACCCCCATGAGGTTGACCTGGAAGGTCCAGTCCCAGTCGGAGGGCTTCACCTCGTCCACGGGACCGCCGGCGCCGACGCCGGCGTTGTTGCACAGGACGTGGACCTTGCCGAAGGCCGAGACCGTTTCCCGGGCGGCGGCGACCAGGGCAGCGCGGTCGGTGACGTCGCACTGGACGGCGGCGACGCGTACCTGCCGGGCCTCAAGCTCAGCCACGGCCCGGGCCAGGGGCTCGGCCTCGATATCGGCGAGCATGACATTCATGCCCGCGGCGCCGAAGGCGTGCGCCATGGCCAGTCCGAGGCCACTGGCCCCGCCGGTGATGAAGGCGGTCTTTCCCGCGAGGTCCTGCATGGGGGTCTTTCCTTTTGACGTCAGATCTTGCGGTCGCCCTGCCAGTAGGCGTCGCGGAGGATGCGTTTGTAGAGCTTGCCCGTGGGCAGGCGGGGCATTTCCTCGATGAAGTCGAGGGAGCGCGGTGCCATGTAGTGGGCCAGGTGCTCGCGGGCATACTGCATGAGCTCGACCGCGAGCGCCTCGGTGGGCGCCACGCCGGGGGCCGGCTCGATCACCGCCTTGACCGCCTCGCCCATCTCGGGGTCGGGCACCCCGAAGACCGCCACGTCGGCGACCTTGGGATGGGTGATCAGGGCGTCCTCGATGGCCTGGGGATAGATGTTCACCCCGCCAGAGATGATCATGAAGGCCTTGCGGTCGGTGAGGTAGAGATAGCCGTCCGGATCCAGGTAGCCGACGTCACCCAGGGCGTTCCAGCTGGGATGGAGCGGATGGCGGGCGGACCGGGTCTTCTCGGGGTCGTTGTGGTACTCGAAGGTCGGGATTTCGCGTTCGAAATAGACCAGCCCCGTCTCACCGGGAGGCAGGTCGTTCCCCGCCTCGTCGCAGACGTGCAGGACGCCCACCGCCGCCCGGCCCACCGAGCCGGGGTGCTTCAGCCAGTCCTCGCTGTCGATGAAGGTCGAGCCCGACCCTTCGGTGCCCGCGTAGTATTCGTAGAGGACTGGCCCCCACCAGTCGATCATCTGACGCTTGACCTCCACCGGGCAGGGCGCGGCGGCGTGGATGGCGACCCGCAGGCTGGAGACGTCGAAGGCCCGGCGGACCTCTTCCGGCAGCTTGAGCATGCGCACGAACATGGTGGGCACCCATTGGGAATGGGTAACCCGGTACTCCTGGATCAGTTCGAGGGACCGCTCAGCGTCGAAGCGCTCCATCACCACCACCGTCCCGCCGAAGGATTGGACGGTGACCACGTAGGCCAGGGGGGCGGCGTGGTAGAGGGGCGCTGGCGACAGGTAGACGGTATCGGGGCTGAATTCGTAGCGGTTCGCCTGCTGCCGCAGGGCGAAGGCCTCGGCGGGGCTCACCTCCGGCAGGGGGCGCAGTATGCCCTTGGGACGGCCCGTGGTGCCCGAGCTGTAGAGCATGGAGTCGCCCACCCACTCCCTGTCGAGGGGGGCAGGCGAGGCGCCGTCGCGGGCGGACTCGTAGGATTCCCAGCCCGGGATAACGCCATCGACCATCAGGCGAATCGGACAGGCGGGGATCAGGTCGGCCAGGCCCTCGGCGATCTCGCGCTTGGCGAAGGAACTGACCAGGACCTTCGCGCCGCAGTCGTTGACGATGTAGGCGGCCTCGTCCGGCGGCAGGTAGCGGTTGATGGTGGTGATGTAGAGGCCGGAGCGGAAGCAGGCCCAGACCGCATCCATGAAGGCGAGGTTGTTTTCCATCAGGAGGGCCACATGGTCGCCGCGCTTCAGGCCCCGGTCACGGAACAGGTTGGCTATCCTCAGGGAGCGCTCGTCCAACTGGGCGAAGGTCACGACCCTGCCGGTGTCCGCCGAGATCAGGGCCGGCTTGTCAGGGGTCAGGCGCGCGTGGTCGGCGAGATACATCTTGCCCGGGTCTCCTCCGTCGGGGGCGCTGGGGGCCCGCTTGAGTGCACTCTAGCGGAGGGACGGGAAGCGTAAACCCGTACCGGGAATCAGGCCCCGCGCAGGCGGGCGATCAGGGCCGCGGTGGAGGGATCGTGCGTGCCGGCCGGGCCACCCTCCAGCTCTGGAAGGATGCGTGCCGCCAGCACCTTGCCCAGCTCCACGCCCCACTGGTCGAAGCTGTTGAGCCCCCAGAGGAGACCCTCGACAAAGACCTTGTGCTCAAACAAGGCCAGGAGGGCGCCGAGGGTCGGCGGGTCCAGCCGTTCCATCAAGAGGAAGCCTGAGGGCCGGTCGCCGGGAAAGGCCTTCTGGGCGGCGAGGACGGGATCGCCGCCAGCGGCCTGGAGAGCCTCGGCCTCCGTCCGTCCGGCCATCAGGGCCTCGGCCTGGGCCACGGCGTTGGCCAGGAGGGCGCGGTGGGCAGCCGGGTCCCCCTCCACGGGCTGGCGGACGGCGAGGATGTCGAGGGGGATGACGTCGGTCCCCTGGTGCAGGGCCTGGAAGAAGGCGTGCTGGCCGTTGGTGCCCGGCTCGCCGAACACGACGCCGGCGGTAGGCCGGGCGACGGGGCGCCCGTCGCGGCCCACGCGCTTGCCGTTGGACTCCATCTCCAGCTGCTGAAGGAAGGCCGGCAGGAGCCTGAGACGGCGGGCATAGGGAACCACAGCGCGGGCCGGGCGACCGAGGATGTCCCGGTTGAAGACGTGGGCCAGGGCCAGGACCACGGGCAGGCTCTCACCGGCTGGGGCCTGGCGGAAGTGGGCGTCCATGGCCGCGGCACCCCCCAGCAGGTCCGAAAAGGCCTCAGGCCCAAGGGCGATGGCGCAGGACAGGCCCACCGCCGACCACAGGGAGAAGCGTCCCCCGACCCAGTCCGCGAAGGGGAAGATACGCTCTGGGGCGACGCCAAAGGCGGCGGCGGCCTCCGGCGCGGCGGTGACAGCCACCAGGCGGGACCCGGCCCCCGGCGCCGTCTCCAGCCAGGCGCGGGCGGCGCGGGCGTTGAACAGGGTCTCCTGGGTGGTGAAGGTCTTGGAGGCGACCACCACCAGGGTCCGGGCAGGGTCCAGGCCAGCGAGGGCAGCGGTGATCTCGGACGGATCGACATTGGCGGCGAAGCGCAGGTCGATCCCGGGGGCGACCGGGGCCAGGGCCTCCCAGACGAGACGCGGCCCAAGGTCCGAGCCGCCGATGCCGATGTGCAGGACAGCGTTGATTTCGCCCTTCCGGCGGACCTCGCCGGCGAAGGCGAGAATGCGGTCCCGGGCAGAGCGGACCTCTTCGGTGACATCCTGGCCAAGGGCGGTCCAGGGCCCGGCCTCCGGCGCGCGCAGGGCCATGTGCAGCACGGCCCGGCCTTCCGAGGCGTTCACAGGCTCGCCGGCAAACAGGGCCTGGCGGGCGGCTGGAAGGTCGGTGGCGGCGACTAGGTCCAGGGCGCGGGCAAAGCTGGCCTGCGACCAGGGCTGCTTGGAAAGGTCGAGGGCCAAGCCGCAGGCCTCGAAGGTCAGGCCACGGACCCTGTCGGGCTCGATATCGAAGAGCCGACGCAGGGGCGGGTCCGCAGCCGCCGATCCGGCCAGCACCTCCCAGGGATCGGTCATGGCGCTCACCCCCTGGCGGCTTCCTTCACGGCCCGGGCGACGATATCCGGGGTCAGGATCTGGGGCAGGATCTTCGGCTCGCCACCCCCGGCGGGATAAACCAGGTAGAGGGGAACCCCCGCCATGCCGAACCGGGCCAGATCCTCGGCGATGACGCTGTCGCGCCGGGTCCAGTCTGCCTTGAGATAGACCGTACCGCTGGACTTGAAGGCGTCCGCGGCCGTCTGCGTGGCAAAGGCGACCCGCTCGTTCACCTGGCAGGTGACGCACCAGGCGGCGGTGTAGTTGACGAAGACGGCCTTGCCTTCGGCCCGCAGGGCCGCGAGGCGCCCGGGCGAATAGGCTTCGTAGGCCAGACCTCCGGACTCGCCGGACCCGGCCGGAGACGAGGGCTCGGCGGCGCCGGGCCAGACCGCACCGGCGACCGCCAGGACGGCGATAAGCAGGGCGGCGAGCCCCTGGAGGCGCGCGGGCCGGCCCTGGGCAGAGCGGGCCTGGGCGAGACCTGCGAGCCAGCAGGCGAAGGCCAGGGCGACGGCCGCCGCCAGGAGACGCGCCAAAAGGTCCGAGCCCGCCTGGACGGCGAGGACCCAGGCCAGCCATCCGGCCGCGCCGTACATCGGGAAGGCGAGGACCCGCCGGAAGGTCTCCATCCAGGGACCTGGTCGGGGAAGGCGCGACAACAGCCCCGGCGACAGGGCGGCAAGGGTGAAGGGCGCTGCAAAGCCCAGGCCCAGGCCGGCAAAGACCGCCAGCGAGGCGGTGGGCGGCTGGGTCATGGCCCATCCCAGGGCCGGCGCCATGAAGGGCGCAGTGCAGGGCGCAGCGACGACGACGGCGAGGGCACCGGTCAGGAAGGCCCCCAGTCCGCCACCCCGGGCGGCCGCGCCGGCGCCAATCCCCTGCAGGGAGGACCCGATCTCGAACAGGCCCGACATGTTGAGGCCCACCGCCAGCATCAGCAAGGCGAGGGCAGAGACCACCGGCGGCGACTGCAGCTGGAAGCCCCAGCCCACGGCGGCCCCGCCGGCCCTCACGACCAGGAGGAGGGCCGCAAGTCCGAGGAAGGTGGCCATCACCCCGGCGAGGAAGGCCAGGCCCTGGAAACGTGCAGCGCGACGGTCATGGCCATGCCCGGCCAGGGAAGCGGCCTTCATGGCCAGGATCGGGAAGACGCAGGGCATGAGGTTGAGGATGAGACCGCCCAGGAAGGCGAAGGCGATGGCGCCCAGGAGGCCGCCGCCGCCGCCGGCCGCCGGGGCAGCGGTGGGGGGCGGGCCAAGGCCCAAGGCGCCTGCCGGGATAGGACCTGGCCGGGCGTCGACCTCGTAGACCTTGCCATCCACCTCAAGGACGCCGGAGAGGTTGGTGGGCGCAGCGGCGCCCGGCGCCGGCTTCAGGGTGAGGGTCAGTCCCTCCGGTCCACGGTCGAGGGCCTGAGGGGCCGCATGGTCGATGACACCCCCGACATAGGGGAAGAAGTAGACCGCCCGGGCGGTGCCCCCGGCGATCGGCGCACCCGTGGCGGCCAATCGCAGGCCTGAGGGTTCGTTCGCGAGGACGCCCTGGACCTGACCAGGCCGGGGCGCGGCGGCGAGGGCGGCCTCGATCCTCGGGCCCCAGACGGGATCGGCGGGGGCTGGGCCGGAGACCACATCCAGGGTGATGGAAAGATCCGCGTCCTCGGGGATGCAGACGTCCGAGCAGACAAGGAAGGCGGCCTTGGCCGAGAGGGTGACCTGACTGCCGGGCCGTGCGCTCGCGGGCACCCGGACCGTCACCGGCAGGAGAACCTCGCCGGAATAGCCGTAGTTCATCAGCGGGCCGACAAGGGTCCGGGCGGGCGGGGCCCAGACGAGTTCGCCTGCGGACCCGCCGGGCGGAAGCGTCCAGGCAAGTTCCGTCGGTGCGCCGGAGTCCCCGGAGTTGCGCCAGTAGGTGTGCCAGTCCTTGTCGATCTTCTGGCGGAGGGCCAGGCGGACCTCACCGCCTGGCGACACCCCGCGGGAGGCGGAAACCAGTTCTGACTCGATGTGCCCTGACCGGACCGGGGCCGCGAAGCTTGGTGACGGGGGCAGGACCGACAGGGCAACCAGGGCGACCAGGGCGGCGAGCAATCTGTTGAACATACGGTTCCCCGAAGGCCGCGCAGACCGCGCCGCGTCTAATATGGGCCCACACCCCATCATGGCAATCGGCGGGCTTTGGACACAGGGGGTCGATTTCAGTCCGTCCTGCGGCCATGATCCCGGTCAGTGGCAACCGCGACGAGGGAGAGCCGTGCATGCCGGGCAGGTTTGACGAGATCGAGATCGGGCGGGTGGTGGCCTTGGGCGACGTCCGCGTCGACACCCGGGCGCTGGAAGGGTTTATCGAAGCCTTCGCCCCGGGATGGCCCGCCGAGCGAGGCGCCCCGGACGCCATGGTCTACGCCATCTGGAGCCGGCTCGACGCGGTCGCCACGATCGGCTGGCCGCAGACCAAGCGATTGGGCGTGGACGCCCTGCGGTGGGTGCGCAACCCACCTGCAGGAGAGGTGCTGCGCGGGCGCATGACCATCATGGGCAAGGACCCGGTGGGCGAGGGCAAGGGCATAATCATCGCCCAGCATGACCTGCTGGACGAGGCGGGCCGGCTGGTCTTCTCCTGCCTGACCCGCTCCGTTTTCGCGCGCTAGATCGCCTGTCCGGCGGCCAGGACCTGGGCCTCGGACATCTTGAAGATCTGCAGGGCCACCAACCGGTCCCAGCCAAACAGGCTGATCAGGTGGGCGTAGATCTGCTGCAGGGCGCCGTTGTCGCGAAGCTCGGCCAGCTTGTCGTGCGGCAGGGCATTGAGCTTGGCCTCGGAGATGCCGAAGTATTCGGCGATCTGCTGGGGTTCGCCCGCCGTGCCGTCTTCGTTGATCGGCGTGTGCGTCGCGGTCTTGACCTCGAAGATGTCGAGTTCCTTGAGGAGCTGGATGAAGCTCATCGTCTTCTGCCGCTCGATCTCATAGTTGTTGCAGAACTCGATGCAGTTCTGGGTGTACTCGCTGGGCGTGCCATCCGGATTGAAGAAGGGCAGGTCGCCGCCCTCGACGACGAACTCCGCGGAACGGTCGATGCACAGGATCGACTGCTTGGCGACATCGTCATTGGCGAAGACGAAGGGATAACGGCGGATATAGGCCGGAACGTAGATCCCGGGGTCGAACAGGCCATCCTCCCGCAGGAACATGTTCTGGTCGGCATTCAGGCCCATCACCGCCAGGGGCGTCTTTTCCTCGCCCACGAAGATGATCGGATAGGTCAGGCAAGCGATGCTGAACTCGGTCACCGTCAACGGAACGGCGTGGCCGGTTCGCGCGAAGCTGAAGGGGCCATCCAGGCGCTTGACGCCCAGGCCCTTGTGCAGCTCGGGGGAGAGCGGCTCCGGCTTGTTGTAGAAGAGGACGGTACCGGAAATCTGGCCGCCGCGGGAGATCGATGTGGGGGTCGCCATGGGATGCCTGCAGTCTGGAGGGCGCGTTCAGGATACAGCAGGGGCAGGGCCTCTGCTGCGAAGGTCGCCGCTTCTAACCGATTGCAGGATTGGCGGCAAATCGGCACCGCTGCAGCTTGCGCCGGCGGGCCTCAGCCGCTTCAATCGAGCCCTAAGAACCGGCGGCGCATCCGCACGTGGAGAGGAAACGATTTCATGGCCATCTTTTATCCGGACATCCTTGAGCAGCGGACCGCCCCGAGGACATTTTCCTATGGCGACAAGGACGTGATGCTCTACGCCCTTGGAATCGGCTTGGGTCAGGACCCCATGGACGAGACCGAGCTGGCCTTCGTCTACGAAAACGGACTGAAGGTCGTACCGACCGCTGCAACCGTCCTGGCGGCCACCCTGCGCGGGGCCTCCGGTCCGGCCCCGGAAATGCCCGCCGGCCATCGGCCCAGCCAGATCAACTTCCTGATGGTCGTCCACGGCGAGCAGAAGGTCGAGCTCCACAAGCCCCTACCGACGAGCGGACCTTCACCGCCGAAGGCCGCACCGTCGGTGCCTACGACAAGGGCGAGGGCAAGGGCGCGGTCATCATCAATGAGACGATCTGGACCGACGAGAAGGGCGAGAAGATCGCCACCCTGACCGGATCGACCTTTGCCCGGGGCGATGGCGGCTTCGGCGGCCCCTCGGAAGGCGCTCCCGAGCCCCACGCGGTGCCGAGCCGGGCACCCGACATCTCGGTCGACTTCTCCACCCGCGAGGACCAGGCCCTGCTCTACCGCCTGAACGGCGACCGCAACCCGCTCCATTCCGACCCCGGGGTGGCGAGGAAGGCTGGTTTCGACCGGCCGATCCTGCACGGCCTGTGCACCTATGGCATCACCTGCCGGGCCGTGCTCCAGGCGGTGACCGGGTTTGACCCGGACCCGATCTATTCGCACCAGGCCCGGTTCTCCTCGCCGGTCTTCCCGGGCGACGTGATCACGGTCGACATCTGGAAGGATGGCAAGACCCTCTCGTTCGAGGCCCGGGTGAAGGCCCGCAACGTCACCGTCATCCGCAACGGCCTGACGGTCCTACGCTAGGTTTTGAACCCATAGGGCCTGCTCACCGGGTTTCGCCCGGAGCAGGGGCAATGGATATGTCATGCCTTCCCCAGGTGGGAGGTGGCTCACCCAACGCGGCGGAGGGGGCAACGGAGTCGCCGTTGACCCCCTCAGTCGGCTTCGCCGACAACTCCCCCTTGGGGGCGCAATTGGCTCTGTAATTCCTCCCCCAGGTGGGAGGTGGACCGGGGCCAAGGCCCCGGGACGGAGGGGGTCAGGGGAGCGGCCATCACACCCCCTCAGCGCTGCCCTGACCGCTTCAACCGGCCTTTGCCTCAGGGCTCGTGCCTCGCCGTCCAGACCACGTGCCGGCGCAGGGGATGATCCTGCGCCAAGCGCGGATGGTCGAAGTCCCGCGCTGGGTCGGGGGCCATCCCGATCCGGCGCATGACCGCCTGGGAGGCCAGGTTGGTCTCCGCCGTGAAGGCGAGGATCTCCTTCAGGCCCCCCGGCCCGAATCCCCAGTCGAGGGCCGCCCGGGCGCCCTCGCTGGCCAGGCCCTGGCCCCACAGGTCCGGGTGCAGGCGCCAGCCGATCTCCACGCAGGGGCCGACGGGAAGAGCGTCCGCCGCCACCCGGGACAGGCCGATCATCCCCGCCAGGCGTCCGTCCGCGCGCCGTTCTGCAGCCCAGAGGCCAAATCCCTGCGCGGCGATCCCGGCATGGATCCGGTCGATCAGCGCGTCGCTCGCCTCGGCCGTGATGGGCCCGCCCAGCCAGTCATGCACCCGGGGGTCGCCGTTGATCGCCGCAAAGGCCGGGCGGTCAGCGTCGGTCCATCGTCGGAGGACCAGTCGGTCGGTGACGATCATGCCGGCCGCGGCGCGGTGAGGGCTCCGTAGAGGTCCGTCCGCCGGTCCCGGAAGAAGCCCCAGGCCGCCCGGTGGCCGGCCAGGAAGTCCAGGTCGAAGGTGGCCACGGCCACCCCCTCCTCATCCCGCGCCATGTCCGCCACCAGGTCCCCGCGGTGATTGGCGATGAAGCTGGAGCCGTAAAACCTCTGGCCGCCGCCGGGATAGCTATCCCAGGGCTCGAAGCCGGTGCGGTTGGCGCCCACCACGGGAATCACGTTGGAGACGGCGTGGCCCTGCATGGCCCGGCGCCAGGGGGCGGCCGTGTCGAGGCTGTCGTCATGGGGCTCCGAGCCGATCGCCGTGGGATAGAGCAGGACCTCGGCCCCCATCAGGGCCATGGCCCGGGCGCACTCCGGATACCACTGGTCCCAGCAGATCCCGGTGCCGATGCGGCCGAAGCGGGTGTCCCAGACCCGAAAGCCGGTATCGCCGGGCCGGAAGTAGTACTTCTCCATATAGCCGGGACCGTCCGGGATATGGCTCTTGCGA
>JBMOEP010000032.1:0-11507 GCA_049314675.1 Phenylobacterium sp. | reverse complement strand
GCTGTGTCTCAGTCTGCCTGGGACTTGAGCCCCTGCCCCAGGGCCGCTGAGGCCCGCGGAACTGGATCTAGATCATGTTCCGATAAGTGGGAACCGATTATCGGATCGAAACATGATCTAACATATTGAAATTAGAGCCTTTTTTTCTCCTTCCAGACGTTCCGTCTGGAAGGAACAGGCTCTAGGGCTTCAGCTTTTTGGGCAGGGCTTCGGCCTGTTCGGGGGTCAACCGCTCGATCGACTTGATAATGCAGCGCCGGGAAATGGGTCCGGCCACGCCGAGGTTCAGGTCCATGGGCTTGCAGATCTGGCTGGAGGCGCCGAGGGGCTCCAGAACCAGGGGGTCCGAAGTCGTCACGCCAGCAAGGCACGACCCGCTGAAGGTGAACTTGTAGACCTCCTTCCGGCGCACCGAATAGTAGAGGGTGTCCGACGAGGCGATTGTGTGTCCGCCCAGGTCGCTCAGGCGAAAGCAGGGGGTGGAGGGGCGGGCGGGATCTGCCTGCGCTGCGGGCGCGGCTGCGGAGACGGTGGGCGCAGCGGCCAGGGCGGCCATGGCGAGGACAGCGGCTCGAAACTTCATTTTCTGGTATCTACTCCGGTCAGGTCAGCGGCGATCCCCAGCCGATGTCTAAAGTCACCCCTCGCCTGCCCTCACGTCAAGTCGAAGGTGCCGTTTCCCTCTCAGTCCAGGGCTGGCGGCGGCGGGGAGCCGTGGGCTAGGTTCGCGACATGACCGCTCATGTTTCCCCCGACACCCTTCCCGTCTGGCGTCTTGATGACCTCTACGCGGGCCGGGAAGACCCCCGCATCGACGCCGACCTTGACGCCGCCGCCACCGCCAACGCCGAACTGCTCATCCTGGAGGGGCGGCTGGTGGGTTCGCGATCCGACCCGACCGCCTTGGGCGGGCTCCTGGACCAGGGGATCCGGCTCAATGAGGCGGCCTCCAACGCGCTCTGGCGCGTCGGGGCCTTCGCAGGCCTGGCGGCTTCCACGGCCCGGGACGATCCCGACTGGGCACGCTTCGAGTCGGACATCCGGACCCGGTCGGCTGCGATCGGCGCCGAGAGCCTGTTCTTTTCCCTCGAGATCAACCAGCTGGAGGACGCCGAGATCGAGGCCGCCCTGGCGGCCTCTCCCGACGCTGCGCGCTGGCGCCCCTGGCTGCGCCGGGTGCGGGCCTTCCGGCCGCACGAACTCTCGGCGGACCTGGAGCGAATTCTGGTCGACCGGGGCCCGGCGGTGGCCAACTGGACCCGACTCTACGATGAGACCCTGGCCCGGATGAAGGTGCGGGCGGGCCGGCGTCGGCTGACCCTGCCGGAGGCGCTGAACGCCCTTTCCGACCCGAACCCGGAAGCGCGCCGGAGGGTGGCCTCGGGCCTGTCCTCCGCCCTCGCCGAGTCGGGACCGACCCTGGCCCTGGTCCTCAACACCCTGGCCTTCGAGAAGCAGGTCGAGGATCGCTGGCGGCGGTATCCGGATCCGGCGGCCGGACGCCACCTTGGCAATGAGGTCGACCCCGAGGCCGTCCACGCCCTCGAGACCGCGGTTTCATCCGGCTATGCGCGGATCAGCCATCGCTACTACCGCCTGAAGGCGAAGGTGATGGGGCGGACCGCCCTGGATCACTGGGACCGCAATGCGCCACTGGACTCCATCGCGCCGCGGACCTGGACCTGGCCCCAGGCGCGCGAGATCGTCGAGGCCAGCTTCCGGGACCTGGCGCCCCGGTTCGCGGACGGGGCCCGCGACCTCTTCGAACAGCCCTGGATCGACGCCCGGCCCCGCCCGGGGAAGCAGTCGGGAGCCTATTCCCACCCGGTGATTGCGCCGCACCATCCCTATGTCTTCCTGAACTATATGGGCGAGCGCCGGGATGTCCTGACCCTGGCCCACGAGCTGGGCCACGCTGTCCACCAGCGCCTCTGCGCCCCGCTGGGCACCCTGCTGGCCGACACGCCCCTGACCCTGGCGGAGACCGCCTCCATCTTCGGCGAGGGGCTGGTCTTCGAGCGACTCCTGGCAGAGGCCGGGCCGGCGGAAAGGCGGGGCCTGCTGGCCGGGCAGATCGAGGATGGCCTGAACACAGTCGTCCGGCAGATGGCCTTCCACCAGTTCGAGACCCGGTTCCACGCCGCCCGTCGCGACGGCGAGCTGTCTTCCGAGGCGATCGGCGGGCTCTGGCTGGAGGTGATGGGCGAAAGCCTGGGCCCGGCGGTACGGCTCAACGCCGGCTATGAACACTACTGGGGCTATATCAGCCACTTCGTGCACTCGCCCTTCTATGTCTACGCCTACGCCTTCGGCGACCTGCTGGTCCGGGCCCTGATGGAGAGGCGCCGGGAGGACCCCGTGGCCTTCGTGCCTCTCTACGAGGACCTGCTGGCGTCCGGGGGGACCCGGACCTGCGCCGAAGCCCTAGCGCGCTTTGGCCTCGACCCCCGGGACCCTGACTTCTGGGCGGCGGGCATGCGCCAACTCGAGCGCCAGGTCGACGCCTTCGAGGCTCTGGTGGACTGACGGGCCGGTCGGACGGCCCCTAGCGGTGCTTGTAGGCGGGCGGCAGGGGCCTTCCGAGATCCAGGTAGCGGTCCCTGAGTTCCGTCTGGCGGGTGGTCAGGGACTGGGCCTGGCCGCGGATGTAGACCGCCGTCGGCGTCGAGAGGGGTTCGAAGGGGTCGCCTGACCAGATCACCAGGTCGGCGTCCTTGCCGGGCTCCAGGCTTCCGGTGCGGTCACCGACGCCGAACATCCGCGCCGGATTGATCGTCACCGCTGCAAGGGCCGCGTCCCAGGGCAGGCCCCAGGCCACAGCCGTCCCGGCACCGTAGCGGGTCTCGCGGGCCCGGTGGGCGGCCCCCTCCGGCGCCGTGAAGGCCAGGGTCACGCCGGCGGCGTGCAGCCGGGCGGCATTCTCCAGGGTCGCACCCAGGATCTCGAAGCTCTCCGGACGGTTGGTGATCGGATTGATGATGACCGGGACGCCGGCGCGGGCGATCTCGGCGGCAATCATCCAGCCTTCCTCGGCACCTTCGAGGATGAGCTTAAGCTTCTCCTCCCGGGCAAGCTTCAGGACGGCGCGGATGTCAGCCGCCCTGTGCACGCGGGCGATGAGGGGTGTGCGTCCCTGAACGAGCGGCACCAGGGCCTCGAGGTCTGCCTTGGACAGGCCAAGCTCGCGATAGCTTCCCTTTTCCCAGGCACCCCGGTTCGAGGCATAGGCGCGGACGTCGGCGAGCACCGCCTTCAGGGCCGCGGTCTGGGCGCCCCGCGCCCCACCAGCCGACCGCGCGCCGGCCTTGCCGAAGGCCACGACCACGCCAACGCCGCCGCGCACGACCATGTCCTCGCCGCCATTGAGGCGAATGACGGCGCCCTGCCCGGCAAACAGGGTGTTGGGCCGTGGCCCACCGTCGCCGCCGGAGGTCAGCTGGTCGTCGGCGACGTCGCCATCGTCCTCGTGGTAGTCCCAGCCGCCGCCGGCAGGCTGGGGCAGGACAACGGCGCTGGTGAGCCCGCCCGTCCGCGCCACAGGGATCAGGGTCGAGGCGGGATCCAGGCCTTCACGGATGTCAAAGGCGGCGCCGATCTGGGGATTGTCGACCGAAAGATCGTCGCCCAGGGCGCTGATCTCGACGGCGCCCAGCAGGCTCCCCGTCGCAAAGAGGCCGGGAGTCACCACGGCGCCGGAGGCATCGATCACCCGGGCGCCGGCGGGCGGCGCGCCCCGGCCAACCGAGACGATCTTGCCGTCGCGGATGACCACCACACCCGGCTCCAGGGTCCCGGCCGGGCCAGCAGTGAGGATCCGCGCGCCGGTGATGGCGAGGGTCTCGGCTGCGGCCGGCAATGCGGCGGCGAAGGCCAAGGCGGCGGCGATGGGGGCAAGACGACGGCGCATCAGCGGACTCCCTCGCCAGGTTGGCCAAGGTCGAAGTCCGATCTCGGCTGGTATCTGGGGTCCCGGCGGTCCCAGGTCAGGGCACCGTCGATGAAGACCTTCTCGGTCCGCGCATAGACCGAGAAGGGATCACGGTCCCAGATTACGAGGTCCGCCCGCTTGCCGGCCTCGAGGGTGCCGGTCTGGTCGAGGATGCCAAGGGCCTTGGCCGGGTTGGCGGTGATCCAGGCCATGGCCTCAGCCTCGGTGATTTTCAGGCCGGCGGCGCGGCCAGCGGCGAGCGCGACCGCCGCCTCCTGGTTCAGCCTCTGGGTCAGGTCGGGATCGTCGGACTTGATGATGGCGCAGGCTCCGGCGGCCTGCAGCAGGGGAACGTTCGCCTCGACCGAGTCGTACATCTCCAGCTTGGCACCCCACCAGCCGGCCCAGGTGGCCGTGCAAATGCCATTCGCCGCCAGGATGTCGGCGATCTTGTAGGACTCCACAGCGTGGTGGAAGCTGGTGATGCGATAGCCAAATTCCTTGGCGATATCGATCATGATCGCCATCTCGTCGGCCCGGTAGCAGTGGTTCTGCACCAGGATCTCGCCCCGCAGGACGGCGGACAGGGTGTCCATGCCCAGGTCCCGGCGGGGTGGCTCGGCCTTCTCGCCGCGGCCGATCTTCGCCCGGTAGTCGTCCCACTTGCGCGTGTATTCCGCCGCCTCGATCCAGGCGGCGCGGTAGCCGGCGACATTGCCCATCCGGGTGGAGGGCGCCCGGCCCCGGGACCCGTAGACACGCTTGGGATTCTCGCCGCAGGCCATCTTCAGGGTATAGGGCGCGCCCGGGAACTTCATGCCCTGGACAGTCCGGGAAGGTACGTTTCGCAAGGTCACCCCGCGACCGCCGATCAGGTTGCCGGACCCCGGCAGGACCTGGACAGTGGTGACCCCGCCGATCCGGGCCGTGTTGAAGCCCGGGTCCTGGGGCCAGACCGAGTGCTCGGCCCAGACCTGGGGGGTGGTCGGACTGGTCAGTTCGTTGCCATCGGAGTGTGCGGCCACGGAGGGCGAGGCGTAGACACCGAGGTGGGAGTGGGTGTCGATCAGGCCGGGGGTGACCCACTTGCCGCGGGCGTCCACCACCTGAAGGCCCTGCGGCGCCTCAAGGCCCTCGCCGACCGAGGCGATCTTGCCGCCCCGGACGATGACCGTGGCATTCTCAAGGGCCTTTCCCGTCCCCGTGTAGGCGCGGGCCCCAAGGATGGCGAAGTCCGCCGCGGGCAGGGGCCTGTAGGTCGAGGGAAAGGCGTCGGGCCGCGCACCTGGGTCCAGTCCGGCGGGTAGGGGCTTGGCGGCGGCGGCCTTGGCCTCTGCCTTTGGGGTCGCGCCCTTCGTCGAGGCGCAGCCCGAAAGGGCCAAGGCGACCAGTCCGACCGCCAGCACACCGGATCTCAGCATTCCGAATACCCCTCCGGGAACTCCTGGAGCCCCCAATCAATCATGCGCCGGCACACCCGCCAAGCCGGAAGGCGCTTGCCATTTTCCGGGGCTCCTTTAGTCACCCGATCGCTATGTCCGATGACCTGACAGAAGGCCAGACGGCCGTTGTGCCCGAAGGCTTCGTGATCAATCTCTGGCAGCACGGCTTCGGCCGCACGGTCGGGCCCTTCTATTCGCGCCGGGATCCGGAGACGAAACTCGAGGTCATGGCCTTCCGGATCGAGGGGCATCACGCCAACGGCATGAACAACTGCCATGGCGGCATGCTGATGAGCTTCGCCGACATGGCCTGGGGTCGGGTGATCTCCAACCAGCGCGAAATGGGCTGGGTGACGGTCCGCCTGGTGACCGACTTCATGGGCCCGGGACTAATGGGCGACTGGGTCGAGGGGACCAGCGAAATCCTCGCCGAGGACGGCGATATCTTTACTGTTGCGGGGCGAATCTGGTCGGGCGACCGGATGCTGATGACCGGCACGGGGGTTTACAAGGGCATCCGGTCCATCCGCCGAAAGGCGGGCTACCGGGAGGCGCAGGAGTAGGACATGCCGATCGATCCCGCGATCAAGGAAGGCGCGCCTGTCGGCTATTATGACGACCGCCCGATACACACTGAACCCGGGGCCTTGCCACCAGAGGTCCAGGCACCGCTCGCCCCCTTCCGCGGCGGGGAGCCGGACGCCCCCGAGTGGTTCCGCAACGCCCTGGCCCAGGCGCCGGAGCGCAGTCATGTGGAGTCCCTCGGCGCCCGGATCGAGATGCTGGTCTGGGGAGAGCGGGGCAAGCCCGGCCTGCTCCTGGTGCATGGCAACTCCGCTCACGCCGACTGGTGGAGCTTCATCGCCCCGTTTCTCGCCCAGGACTTCCGGGTGGCCTCAATGTCCCTGGCAGGCATGGGCGATTCGGACTGGCGCGAGACCTACGCCTTCCAGGACTTCGCTGCCGATGCGGAGGCCGTGGCCCGGGCCGCAGGGCTCTATGAAGCCGGAAAGCCGATATACATCGGCCATTCCTTCGGCGGGTCCCAGGTCTTCTTCGCCGCCGCCAGTCATCCCGAACGCATGCGCGCCGCAATCCTCGTGGACACGGGTTTCGGCGGGCCGCCCCCGGACTCCGCCGAGGGCAAGCGCATGGCCGAGCGCATGGCCGAGCAGGTCCGGAACATCCCAACGGGCGACCGGGCCCAGCGGGTCTATCCCAGCCTCGAAGAGGCCCTGTCCCGCTTCCGCCTCATGCCACCTCAGGCGGCTGGCAACCTCTTCATCGCCGACTACATCGCCCGCCAGTCCCTGAAGAAGGTGACCAAGCCGGATGGCTCCGAGGGCTGGAGCTGGCGCTTCGACCCCAACATGTGGGCCAAGCTCGACCGCGGGGTGATGAGCGGGCTGATGGGCGGCGGTCCCCCCCAGGTCGCCATCCCCCTGGTCCACATCTACGGCGAGCGTTCAGCCATCATCAGCCGCAGGAAAGAGGGCGGACCCTCGCCCCTGCCGCCCCAGACCGTGGAGATCGCCATTCCAGACTCCGCCCATCACATCATGATCGACCAACCCCTGGCCCTGATCTCGGCGCTCCGCGGCCTTCTGGCGGTCTGGCCTGGCGCCTGAGCCCATCCTGACCGGCGGACTTGAGCGGCGCGGCCGGAGCGTGTAACCCCCACCGCAGAGACCCTGTGTCGGAACAAGAGAGTGCTGAATGGCTTCCGAATATCATCATGGCGAGATGGATATCAGCGAGCAGACCGCCACCTATGACGTCTTCATGCTCCTCACCAAGTGGGGATCTCTGGCGATCGCCGCCCTGCTGGTCCTGCTGGTCATCTGGTTCTGCACGCCTGCCGGCTTCCTGACGGGCCTCGGCGTGACCCTGGCCATGACTGTGATCGGCATTGTCCTTCTTCGGGAAAAGCCCGACGCGGCGCACTAGGGCCGGGCTGAGCCCATCCCATCATGGAGAGACCGGACCAAGCCATGGCCGTCATCGCTGTTATCCGTGAGTCCCATCCCGGAGAAACCCGGGTTGCCGCCACGCCCGAGACTGTTCGCAAGCTGATCGCCGCAGGCTTCACCGTGGCCGTCCAGGCCGGAGCCGGCCAGGGAGCCGCCTGCCTAGACGCAGACTACACCGCCGCAGGCGCACGGCTGGCCAAGTCCGCTGCCGACGCCGTCAAGGGCGCAGATATCCTCTTCGGCATCCGGATGCCCTCCGCCGAGGCCCTTTCGGCCCTGAAGCCGGGCGCCATCGTCGCGGCCTCTCTGAACCCCTACCAGGACCGCGCCGGACTCGACGCCCTCGCCGCCAGCGGGGCGGACGCCTATGCCCTGGAGTTCATTCCCCGGATCACCCGCGCCCAGGTGATGGATGTCCTGTCCTCCCAGGCCAACCTGGCCGGCTACCGCGCCGTGATCGAGGCCAGCAGCGCCTATGGCCGCGCCCTGCCCATGATGATGACCGCTGCCGGCACCATCGCCGCGGCCAAGGTGTTCGTGATGGGGGTCGGTGTCGCCGGGCTCCAGGCCATCGCCACGGCCCGCCGGCTGGGTGCCGTGGTGACCGCCACCGACGTCAGGCCGGCCACCAAGGAGCAGGTGGAGTCCCTCGGGGCCAAGTTCATCGCCGTCGAGGACGACGAATTCCGCAACGCCCAGACCGCAGGCGGCTACGCCAAGGAGATGAGCGCGGAGTACCAGGCCAAGCAGTCCGAGTTGATCTCTGGACACATCGGCAAGCAGGATATCGTCATCACCACCGCCCTGATCCCGGGCCGGCCGGCGCCCCGCCTGGTCACGGCGGCCCAGGTCGCCTCCATGAAGGCCGGCTCGGTCCTCGTCGATCTCGCCGTTGAGCAGGGCGGCAATGTCGAGGGCGCGAAGGTCGGCGAGACCGTCGAAACGGACAACGGGGCAAAGATCCTCGGCATCGCCAACATGCCGGGTCGGGTAGCGGCGGACGCCTCGGCCCTGTTCGCCCGGAACCTGCTGGCTTTTTCGGGCCTTCTTCTCGACAAGGACGGGGCTCTTGCTCCCGACCGTGAGGATGAGATCCTCAAGGCTGCCCTGGTCGTCAGCGGTGGAAAGATCGTGCATCCGGCCCTCGCCGGATCCTGATGGAGGCGTACATGGACGTTGATCCTACAGTCTTTCGGCTGGCCATCTTCGTTCTGGCCATCTTCATCGGCTACTACGTGGTCTGGAGCGTCACTCCAGCCCTGCACACGCCCCTGATGGCAGTGACCAACGCCGTCTCCTCGGTGATCATCGTGGGGGCCCTCCTGGCTGCGGCCGCACAGGGCGCGCCGGGCGCCGGCGCAGGTGCGGCGATGATCTCCAAGGGCGCAGGTGCCCTTGCCGCTGGACTGGCGGCGGTGAACATCTTCGGTGGCTTCCTCGTCACCCAAAGGATGCTGGCCATGTACAAGAAAAAAGAGCCCGCCAAGAAGGATGCCGCCAAGTGAGCGCCAACCTCGCCGCCATCCTCTACCTTGTCTCCGGGGTCCTCTTCATCCTGGCCCTGCGCGGACTGTCTAGCCCGGTGACCAGCCAGGCGGGTAACCGCAACGGCATGATCGGCATGGCCCTCGCAGTGGGCGTGACCCTGGTCACCCTCTTTAGTCAGGACAAGCTGGATGGCCTGACCGTCGGTCTGATCCTCGGCGGCGTGGGCATCGGCGGCGGGATCGGAGCGGTAATCGCCCGCCGGGTGGCCATGACCTCCATGCCCCAGCTGGTCGCCGCCTTCCACAGCCTGGTCGGCCTGGCCGCCTGCCTCGTGGCGGTAGCCGCCGTCTATACGCCGGGTGCTTACGGGATCGGTGCGCCAGGTGCCATCAACGGCGTTTCCCTTGTGGAGCTATCCCTGGGCCTGGCCATTGGCGCGGTGACCTTCACCGGCTCGGTCATCGCCTTCGCCAAGCTGAACGGCAACATGTCGGGGGCGCCCATCCTGCTTCCCGCCCGGCATGTCCTGAACATAGGGATTGGCCTTGCCCTGGTGGTCCTGATCGGCGTTCTGGTGGTCAGTGGCGGTTCAGCCCTCTGGGCCTTCTGGGCCATTTTCGCCCTGGCCCTCATCCTGGGGATCACCCTCATCATCCCCATCGGCGGTGCAGACATGCCCGTCGTGGTGTCCATGCTGAACAGTTATTCGGGCTGGGCGGCGGCGGCCCTGGGCTTCACCCTCGAGAACGTCACCCTGATCATCACCGGTGCCCTCGTGGGCTCATCGGGGGCGATCCTGTCCTACATCATGTGCAAGGCGATGAACCGCAGCTTCGTCTCGGTCATCCTGGGCGGCTTCGGCGCTGACGACAGCGCGGCGGTCGCCGGCGGCCGGATCGAGACCCGCCCGGTCAAGAAGGGCTCGGCGGAAGACGCGGCCTTCATCATGAAGAACGCCTCCAAGGTGATCATCGTTCCCGGCTACGGCATGGCCGTCAGCCAGGCCCAGCATGCCCTGCGCGAGATGGCCGATAAGCTGAAGGAGGAGGGCGTCGACGTGAAGTACGCCATCCACCCCGTTGCTGGCCGTATGCCCGGGCACATGAACGTCCTGCTGGCCGAGGCCAACGTGCCCTACGATGAGGTCTTCGAACTCGAGGACATCAATGCCGAGTTTCCGACCGCAGACGTGGCCTTCGTCATCGGGGCCAACGACGTCACCAACCCGGCGGCCAAGACCGACCGCTCCAGCGCCATCTACGGCATGCCCATCCTGGACGTCGAAAAGGCCCGGACCGTGCTGTTCGTGAAGCGTGGCATGAGCTCGGGCTATGCGGGCGTCGAAAACGAGCTCTTCTTCCGCGACAACACCATGATGCTGTTCGGCGACGCCAAGAAGATGGTCGAGGGTATCCTCAAGTCGCTGTGACGCGCGACTTTTTGAAATTCAGCATCCGCTTGCAGCACCCTTCCTCCGGGTACACTCTCCCTTCCGCCATCAGGGAGGCAAGTCATGCGAAGTCTCGTAAACGGGCTTTTGCTCGCGTCGATTGTCCTGATTTCAGCGTGCTCAGGATCCAAGTCGCCGGAAGCGCCTGCCGCGCCCATCGTCTTTTCCATACCCCTCGAGCCTAACACCAACGGGGTTCTCGAACCCCGGTCCGGGCGCATCACGGTCGGGACCGGCCCCAAGGCCTATTCGGCGGACGTCGCCCTCAGTCCCAGCTGGTGGGTGACCGGCGACGGTTTCAAGATCGTCTGGTTCGCCGGATTGAGCCAGACCAAGCGCTATTTTCAGATCAGCAGCGAGGCTCCCGGCGAGGCCGCCCGGCCCAAGCTGCTGAAGTCGCCCGAGGAATCAGTCCGAGAGGTGAGGGTGGCCTTCGACGGCGCGCCGCCTGTCCGGGTCCTGCCAGACGCCACGCGGGCCGTGTTCAAGCCACCGGCGGGGGCGAAGGCCGTGACTTCGGTGGAGATCACTTTCGGCCCTGCGGACGCGCCGGTCACCTACACTTGGAAATAGCCCCGACGGCTGCGACCTCCGGGGGGCCGTCTTGAGGGGCGAACGCGTCGATATCGGCGGCCGGACCCTGCGCGCCGTGAGAGCCGGGCCTTCGGAAGGCGGACCGCTGGTCGTGTTGGAATGCGGCGCCTTTGGCTGCGCTGCCGACTGGTTCGTCGTCCAGACCCTGCTGGCGGAGCAGGGGGTCCGGAGCCTGGCCTATGACCGGGCAGGCCTCGGGCATTCGGATCCAGGTCCGGAGCCTCGCGATGCCCGGGCCATCGCCGATGACCTTGAAGCCCTGGTTGCCCGGATCGATACCTCCTCGCGCCTGGTCCTGGGGGGGCATTCGATGGCCGGGCTTTTCCTTCGCAGCCTCGCCCCCCGGATAGGCCATCGCCTGGACGGCCTGGTGCTGGTGGACGCCGTGACCCCAGAGTCCAGCGCGCATCCGACCGTAGCCCGGATGATCGACGGCTTCCGCCTGGCCATGGTCGGGCTCGATCGGGTGGCCGACCTCGGCGTCATGCAGGTCTGGGCCCTGGTGGCCGGCGACCGGATCGGGCTTCCGGCTGAGGTCGCGCTTGAGAAGCGACGGATCTACGCCTCGGCCTCGCATGCGCGGACGGCGGCCCGAGAAGTGCAGCAGTGGCGGGCCTCCGCCGAGCAGGGTCGGA
>JBMOEP010000031.1:0-11814 GCA_049314675.1 Phenylobacterium sp. | reverse complement strand
CTGGTCCCCCGGGTGGCGGAGCGTCTGACAGCCGCGGGACGGGGGCCGGTCACCGCCTCCCGTCCGGACTTCGTCTTCGAGATGACCTGTCCGCCATGGGACGGGCTCCAGGCCGCCCTGAGAAAAACTGACATATGAGTCAGATAAATCCCGGTTATTCTCCAAAGACGGGCCTTGAAACAGGGCGGTGGTTGACAGGGTCGCGAAATTGACATCAATTCGCCCCAAGCGAGAGACACGACGGCATTCGACCGTTGATCTCCGGCGTTTCGGGGAGGAAACGCCCTTCTAGATTCGGAGCCACAGAGCTCAAACAACCCGCCGGAAGGCGGGTTGTTTTTTGCCCGACCCCAGTATTTTGACCAACCTGTCAGTTAGGGGGTGCGGCCGGAACAGGGCTGGGCCGGCGGCGGTGAATGCGGCGCTTGCGTCCGGGCGGGTGACGCCGCCAGAAGGAGGAGGGCGGCCGCGGCCGCCCGCAGGGGTCCGTTGCAGTCCTTGTCGCCGGACCGCCGCTAAGGTCGTCGATCCGCCAGCCCATCGAAACCCGGAGCCCCATGTTCATGCCAAGTCCCAGGGTCGTCATCGTCGGTGCCGGCCCGGCAGGTCTCATGGCCGCTGAGACGCTCGCCCGCGGCGGGGCCCGGGTCGTGGTGCACGAACGCATGCCCAGTCCGGCGCGGCGCCTGCTGATGGCCGGGCGCGGAGGTCTCAACCTGACCCACTCCGAGGGCCTGACAGAGATGATCGCCCGTTACGGCGACCGGTCGGGGACCCTCGCCCCCCTGCTGGAGGCCTTTCCGCCCCAGGCCCTGCGCGACTGGGCCGAAGGCTTGGGCCAGGACACCTTCGTCGGCTCCAGCGGCCGGGTGTTTCCACGCCGCCTGAAGGCCTCGCCCCTGGTCCGGGCCTGGCTGGCCCGGCTTGACAGCCTGGGCGTGGAGCTTCGGCTTCGCTCGACCTGGACGGGCTGGGACGGGGAGGGCCGACCCACCTTCCGCCAGGCCGGGGGCGAGGACACCCCTGAGGCGGCCGACGCCCTGCTGCTTTCCATGGGTGGCGCGAGCTGGCCCCGGCTGGGCGCGGACGGCGCCTGGGTTGCGACCCTTGCGGCGGCGGGCGTGGCGTCTGCGCCCCTGCGGCCTGCCAACTGCGGATTCGTCGCCGACTTCAGTCCGGCCTTTCCGGGCGACCATGCAGGTCGTCCCTTGAAGGGTGTCGAGGTCCGGTTCGCCGGGCGGGCAGTGCGGGGCGAGGTGATGCTGACCCGGCAGGGGATCGAGGGCGGAGCCGTCTATGCCCATTCGGCCGCCCTCCGGGACGCGGTGGAGGCGAGAGGCGAGGCGATCGTCGAGATCGATCTCAGGCCAGGCCGCAGCCCCGAAGATCTTGTCGCCAGGCTGGCGCGCACCGACCGGAAGGCCAGCCTCTCCAACCGTCTCCGCAAGGCCTTGGCCCTGTCGCCGCAGGAGATTGGGCTCCTCCGCGAGGCGGGGCCGCTGACGTCGGACCTGGAGGCGTTGGCAGCGCGCATCCGCTCGATTCCCCTGCGCCTGACCGGGACCACGGGGCTCGAACGCGCGATCTCCACCGCCGGTGGTGTCCGGTTCGAAGATCTCGACCCGGGCCTTCAGCTCCGCGCCCGGCCAGGGGTCTGGATCGCTGGGGAGATGCTCGACTGGGAGGCGCCCACGGGCGGCTATCTCCTCCAGGCCGTCTTCGCCACAGGCGTCCACGCTGCCCAGGACATCCTCTCCCAGCGGGGATGAGCCCCTACCAGATGCGTGCGCGCGTCTCCGGGGGCAGGTACATGCCGTCCCCCGGCTTCACACCGAAGGCCTGGTAGAAGGCATCGACATTGCGCATCGGGACGGAGACGCGCGCCCGGGGTGGCGAGTGCGAATCGGTGGACAAAAGCTGGCGCGCCCGGTCCTCTCGAACCTTGGAGCGCCAGACCTGGGCCCACCCGTAGAATACCCTCTGCTCTCCAGTCAGCCCATCGATCACCGGGGCCGGTACACCCTTCAGGGAGGTCCGGTAGGCGTCCAGGGCCAGGAGGACCCCGCCCAGGTCGGCGATGTTCTCGCCCATGGTCAGTTCGCTCTTGATGAAGGCGCCGGGCAGGGCCTCGAAGGCAGAATACTGAGCACCCAGCTTGGTCGCCTCGATGGTAAAGCGCTTGGCGTCCTCGGGGGTCCACCAGTCGGACAGCCGGCCGTCGCCGTCGGACTTGCGGCCCTGGTCGTCGAATCCATGGGTGATCTCGTGGCCGATCACGCCGCCGATCCCGCCGTAATTGATGGCCATGTCTCCGTTGGGGTCAAAGAAGGGCGGCTGCAGTATGGCCGCCGGGAAGACGATCACGTTCCGGGTCGAGGAGTAGTAAGCGTTTACCGTCGCCGGGGTCATGCCCCACTCCTTCCGATCGACCGGCTGGTCGAGGCGGGCGACGCGGCGGTTCCAGTCCCACTGGCGTGAGCGGCTGACATCGCCGAACAGGTCGCCAGGCTTCATCTCCAGCCCGGAATAGTCCCGCCAGGTCTCGGGATAGCCAATCATGACGCTGAACTTGGACAGCTTCTCTAGCGCCTTGGCCCGCGTCTCGGGACCCATCCACGAGACGGTCTCGATCCGGCCCCGCATGGCGGTCTTGATGTCGGCGACCAGGCCTTCCATCAGCGCCTTGGACTGCGGGGGGAAGTAGGCAGCGACATAGTCACGGCCCAGGGCCTCGCCCAGCTGGTCGTCCACCAGGGTCACGGCGCGCTTCCAGCGCGGCTGCTGTTGCGGCTGACCGGTCAGCACCTTGCCGCGGAACTCGAAGTTGGCCTGGTCGAAGTCCCGGGCGAGGTAGGGGGCGGCCTTATCGGTCAGGCTCAGGGCCATGTAGGCCTTCAGGGTGGAGAGGGGCGTTTCGGCGAAGATTTTTGCGATCTCGGGGAAGGCGCCCTGTTCCCGAACCACCACCCGCTTGGCCCCACCCAGGCCTGCGGCCTTGAGATAGTCCGCCCAGGGGAATCCGGCGGCGCTCCGGGACAGTCCGGCCAGGTCCGTGGCGTTGTAGGTGCGGTCGCGGTCGCGGCGCTGGGCGCTGGTCCAGGACGCCGTGGCGATCCGGGTCTCGAAGGCCAGGATTGCATCTGCGGATCTGGCGGCATCCGGCCAGCCGGCGAGACGCAGCATGCGCTCTACATAGGCCCGGTACTCCGTCCTCTGACGCTCGAAACGCGGCTCCAGGTAGTAGTCTCGGTCCGGAAGATTGAGTCCGGACTGGCCAAGGTAGACGGCATAGGCTTGCGGGTTGCGGGCGTCATCCGAGACAAAGACCGAGAAGATGGATCCGCCAAACCCGCCTGCCGCCTTGCCCATGAGCCGCGCGATGTCCCGCCGGCTGCCGGCCTCGCGGATTTCCGCAAGGGCGGGCTGGATAGGCTTGGCGCCAAGGGCGGTCACGGCGGGCTCGTCCATGAAATTACGATAGAGCGTCGCCAGGCGCTGACGATCAGCCGAGGGTGCCGGATCGGCGGCGGCGGTCTCCAGGACGGCGTGCATCCGGTCCACCGAGAGTTCGCGCAGGCCGTCGAAGGCCCCGAAGCTCGACCGGTCTGCCGGGATGACCAGCCGGTCCACATAGGCGCCATTGGCGTGGGCGAAGAAATCCTGGGCGGCGGGGGTCGTCGCATCGCGTCCGGACATGTCGAAACCCCAGGTGCCCATGCGGGGGGCGCTGAGGTCGGCCGCCAGGGCCGGCGCGGCCAGGGCTGACAGGACGAGGGTGGCGGCCCCAAGGACGAGGCGGTGGCGGGACAGGGACATCAGAAACTCCGGTCGTCGACAGGTCGGGGTGCGGACAATGCCGCTGAACCGAGGCTCCGGCATCCATTTTCGGGCGCCTGGGCGATTCCGGGCCGCCGCGATTGAGGGCGAAGTTGCGACGGGGTCGCGCACCCGGGTGTCCTGGGCCATAGTCCGGTCTGACGAGGAGAAACATGGCACCCCCGGCTCCCGGAGATTTCAAGGACGTCGTCCTGTTCCTGGCGACAGCGGGCATAGTGGTTCCCCTGTTCCGTCGCTGGCGGATCAGCCCGGTGCTGGGCTTCCTCGTCGCGGGCGTCCTGCTTGGACCTTCCGGACTGGGCGCCCTGGGCGCGCATGCGCCCTGGGTTGCTGAGCTCACCATCAATTCGCCCCGGGAACTGGCCCAACTGGGCGAGCTGGGCGTGGTCTTCCTGATGTTCATGATCGGGCTCGAACTGTCCTGGGCCCGGCTCTGGCTCATGCGACGCTATGTCTTCGGCCTGGGTGCCCTGCAGGTCCTCGGCTGCGGGCTGATCGTCGGCCTGACGGCCTATCTCCTCGGGGCCTCCCCCGCCGCCTCCGCCGCTGTCGGCGCGGCCATGGCGCTTTCGTCCACCGCCGTCGTCATGCCCATTCTCACGGAGAGTCGCCGCCAGCATGTCCAGGCCGGGCGGGTCACCTTCGCCGTGCTTCTGTTCCAGGATCTCGCCGTCGCGCCCATACTGATCACGCTGTCCCTCCTCGGCCGTGAGGACGGTGCGGGCCTGTCTCCCGATTTGCTCCTCAGCTTCGCGCCGGCTGTCGCCGCAGTCGCCGGCCTGGTCGGGTTCGGCAGGTTCCTCCTACGACCCATGATGCGGTCGGTGGCCAAGGCGCGGAGCGAAGAGCTGTTCATGGCCGCCTGCCTCCTGGTGGTCCTGGGGTCCGGCCTGCTGGCGGCCTTCGCCGGCCTCTCCATGGCGCTCGGCGCCTTTGTCGCCGGCTTGCTCCTGGCCGAGACCGAATTCCGCCACGAGGTCGAGCAGGTCATCGAGCCCTTCAAGGGCCTGCTGCTCGGGCTCTTCTTTCTTGCCGCCGGGATCGGCCTGGATGTCGGCCTGATTCTCGAGGCGCCCCTCCAGGTCGCTGGGGTCACCTTCGGGCTCATGGGCCTGAACGCAGCCCTGATCTTCGGGCTTGCCAGAGGGTTTGGCCTGAAATGGCGGTCGGCCGTGGAAACCGCCCTGCTCCTGGCGGCCAGCGGGGAATTTGCCTTCGTCATCCTCGGCTCGGCCATGGCCCAGGGACTGGTTCCCGATGCCCTGGGGCAAAGCCTTTTGGTCTCGGCGACGCTGTCCATGATGTGCATCCCGGCCCTTGCCGCCCTGGGGCTGCGAATTGCCGGCCGCGCCGTCGCCGGTGTCGCCGAGGCCGCGGGCCCTGCCGAGGCCGGGGAAGGGCGGATCCTGCTGGTCGGCTTCGGCCGGGTCGGCCGGCTGGTTGGCGAGATGCTCGACCGGCATGGCCTGCCCTGGTCGGCGATCGACCAGGATGCAGGTGTGGTCGAGCGGGGCCGCAGGGCCGGGCACAGCCTCTTCTTCGGAGACGCCCTGCGTCCGGGTTTCCTGGAGCGTTGTGGCCTGGACTCGGCCCGGGCCCTCGTCGTTACCGCCGACGCCGAAGGGGATGATGTCGGTGCCGTCGAGGCCCTGGTCTCCCTCGTCCGGGACCGCAGGCCGGACATGACCATTGTCGCGCGGGCGCGGGATAGCCGTCAGGCCCTGCGTTTATATGACCTGGGGGTGAGCGATGCGGTACCCGAGACGGTGGAGGCCAGCCTCCAGCTGTCAGAGGCGGTCCTGTTGGGCGTCGGCCTACCCGCCGGGCCTGTAATCGCCTCAATCCACGAAAGACGGGACGCCTTCCGGCGGGAACTCAACCCGAGGGATGGATTGCGCTCGTAAGGTCCTGGCGGTCCGGAGCCTCGGGATTCCGGCTTTCACTCCCGGAAGCGAAGCGCAAAAACAAGTTTGTGTTGCACTCCCGACACTTCCACGACATGCCGAGGGTGGTATACAAAGTGTTAGGTGTCAGAGGTGGCACCATCGGGCAAGAGAGGGCTCTGATATGAAAATCAAACTTCTGGCTGGAGCGGCTCTTGCCGCTGTCGCCATCGCTTCCGGGGCTTCTGCCCGTGAAGTGGGCTGGTATGGCGCGGTCGACGCTGGCTACCATTGGCCGAACGGCATCGACGCGACGTCGACCAACAACGCCGCCAATGGCAAGCCCTACGACTGGACGATCAACCAGGCGGAAGACTGGGCCGGCTTCGCCCGTCTCGGCTACCAGGTGTCCAGGAACTGGCGCGTGGAACTCGAGGGCGGCTATCGCCCCGGCGACGTGGACTCCGTCCGCGGCGGTGCCAGCAACGCCATCCTCGGTCTCTGCCAACCTGGCGTGGTCCGCACGGCGGCCGCCCCTAACTGCGGTTCGCCCACGGGCAGCGTGGTGTCGATCACCGGCATGGGCAATGTCATCTATGACATCCTGCCTGACTCCCCGCTGAACCCCTTCATCGGCGCGGGCATCGGCATCAACAACGTCACGGCTGACACCATCGTGGGTCAGTTCTCGACCATCACGCCGGTCGGCCCCGCCGCCACGGCGACGAACCCGGCCCACCAGAACCTGTCCATTGACGATAGCGACACCGCCTTCGCTTGGCAGGGCATCGCTGGCGTGGCTTGGGCCGTGACCGACCGCCTGGATGTGGATCTGACCTACCGCTATCTCAGCGGGTCGGACCTGACCTTCGCCTCCAAGGGCACCCACGCCCTGCAGCCCGGCGCCTTCGCCGGTGCTTATGAGGACCAGTCCCTGACCTTGGGCCTGCGTTACTCCTTCGCGCCGCCGCCGCCGCCGCCGCCCCCGCCCCCGCCGCCGCCGCCCCCGCCTCCCCCCCCGCCGCCGCCTCCGGCGCCGCCGGCCTACGAGGCGAAGCAGTTCGTGGTCTACTTCCCGTTCGATCAGTCCGTCCTGACGCCGGAAGCCCAGACCATCGTCACCGAAGCGGCTGAATACGCCAAGGCTGGCAACGCCACCCGCGTGATCGTGGTCGGCCACACCGACTCGTCCGGCTCGCCGGCCTACAACACCCGCCTCTCCGAGCGCCGGGCCAAGGCCGTTGCAGACGCCCTGGTCGGCCAAGGTGTCGGCCAGCAGCTGATGCAGGTGGACTGGAAGGGTGAAACCCAACTCGCGGTCGCCACTGGCGACGGCGTGAAGGAACCCCTGAACCGCCGTTCGACGATCGACATCAACTTCTGATTTCGATCGCAGGCGGAAACGCCTGGAAATATGGGGGCCCGGTCTCACGACCGGGCCCTTTTTCCATTCCGGGAACCGCTGCCAGAGCCGGTCCATGTCCACCGCAACCCGCTCCGCCTGAACCCCAAAAACCGTTCACAGTCTCGTGATTCAAGATTCGCGGGTGCGTCGAAACCCCTGCATGTTCAAGCGTCAAGCCCCCTGTTAATCTCTCGTTAGCAAAAAACTCCGGGGGACAACCCGCTGGCCCCGTTGACGATTCATGAGGCTCGTGGCCCATGATGTTGCGTAGTCGGGCGGGGCGCCCACTAGATGTAGTCATAGGGATGCGGCAGGCGCGGGATCGCACCGCGCCGCCAGCGAGGATATCGGGTGCAGGTCATGAGTGGGAATGAAGCCGTCAGGCGGCTGGAGCAGGCAGACGCCAAGGTGGCGGCGGAGCCGACGGAACGTCCCCAATTGCAGCTTATCCGGAAGGTCCAGGTCGACCGGTCCCGGGACGCCCTCCTCACCGACTTCGGCAAGACCACCCTGGAGGACCGTTACCTCCTTCCCGGCGAGTCCTATCAGGACATGTTCGCCCGGGTGGCCACCGCCTACGCCGATGACGCAGACCATGCCCAGCGGGTCTACGACTACATCTCGCGCCTGTGGTTTATGCCCGCGACACCCGTGCTGTCGAACGGCGGAGCGGACCGCGGCCTGCCGATTTCCTGCTTCCTGAACGCGGTGAATGATTCCCTCGACGGCATCCAGGGCGTGTGGAACGAGAACGTCGCCCTGGCCTCCAATGGCGGCGGCATTGGCACCTATTGGGGTGGCGTCCGGTCCATTGGCGAGAAGGTCAAGGGCGCTGGCCAGACCAGTGGCATCATCCCCTTCATCCGCGTCATGGACAGCCTGACCTTGGCGATCAGCCAGGGCTCTCTCCGGCGCGGTTCGGCGGCAGTCTACCTCGACATCCACCATCCCGAGATCGAAGAGTTCCTCGAGATCCGGAAGCCTTCGGGCGATTTCAACCGGAAGTCACTTAACCTCCACCACGGGATCTCCATCACCGACGAGTTCATGGAGGCGGTACGCGACGGCGCGCCCTTCGGCCTGCGCTCGCCAAAGACCGGGGAAGTCCTGCGGGAGGTCGACGCCCGCAGCCTTTGGCAGAAGATCCTCGAGATCCGCCTGCAGACCGGCGAGCCCTACCTGATCTTCTCCGACACCGTGAACCGCTCCATGCCGCAGCACCAGCGGGACCTCGGCCTGTCTGTGCGTCAGTCCAACCTGTGCTCGGAGATCATGCTTCATACCGGCCTCGACCACCTGGGGCAGGAGCGAACAGCCGTCTGCTGCCTGTCGTCGGTCAATGCCGAGACCTTCCTGGAGTGGCGCGACCATCCGACCTTCATCGAGGATGTCATGCGCTTCCTCGATAACGTCCTCGAGGACTTCATCACCCGGGCCCCCCCGAGCATGGCCAACGCCATCTATGCCGCCCGGCGCGAGCGCTCGGTCGGCCTGGGGCTGATGGGCTTCCATTCCTTCCTGCAGCTGCAGAACGTGCCCTTCGAGTCCGCCCTCGCCAAGTCCTGGAACATGCGGCTGTTCAAGCACCTCCGCCGCCAGTGCGACACCGCCTCACGCGTCCTGGCCGCAGAGCGCGGTGCCTGCCTGGACGCCGCCGAGCGCGGTGTCATGGAGCGCTTCTCGCACAAGCTGGCCATTGCCCCGACGGCCTCGATCTCGATCATCTGCGGCGGCACCAGCGCCGGCATCGAGCCCATCCCGGCCAACATCTACACCCACAAGACCCTGTCGGGCACCTTCGCGGTCCGCAATCCCTACCTCGAGCGCCTGCTCGAAGCCCGCGGCCAGAATACCCCGCCGGTCTGGGACTCCATCCTCGAGAACGAGGGTTCGGTCCAGCACCTCGAGGTCCTGACCCAGGACGAGAAGGACATCTACAAGACCGCCTTCGAACTCGACCAGCGCTGGGTGGTGGAACTGGCCGCTGACCGCACGCCCGACATCTGCCAGTCCCAGTCGGTCAACATCTTCCTGGCGGGGGATGTCGACAAGTGGGACCTGCACATGCTGCACTGGACCGCCTGGGAGCAGGGGTGCAAGTCCCTCTACTATCTGCGCTCCAAGTCCGTGCAGCGCGCCGCCCACGCTGGCGCCGAGACGGCAGAGATCGTCGCGATGGTCGAAGGCGTCCGGACAGACTACGAGGAATGCCTAGCCTGCCAGTAAGCCATCTATCCCCAGCCCGTGCACAACATGTTGGGCTGGACAGTGCGACACCCCCTAGATATCGGTTCGGCACCGTGTCTAGATTGATTTCCGACCCGCCGATCCTATCCTTGTCTCCCTGGAGCGCCTGACCGTGTCCGCCAAGTCCCAACTTCCAGGTCTGCTCACCCCGTCCTATGCGTACAAGCCCTTCCGGTATCCCTGGGCCTACGACTTCTGGAAGCGCCAGCAGCAGGTCCACTGGATGCCCGAAGAGATCCCGCTCGGCGAGGACCTCAAGGACTGGGCCACCAAGCTCAATGACCGCGAGCGCAACCTGCTCACCCAGATTTTCCGCTTCTTCACCCAGTCGGACGTCGAGGTGAACAACAACTACATGGAGCGCTATTCGCGCGTCTTCCGCCCGACCGAGATCAAGATGATGCTGGCCTCGTTCTCCAACATGGAGACGATCCACATCGCTGCCTACGCCCTGCTGCTCGAGACCATCGGCATGCCCGATTCCGAGTTCACGGCCTTCCTGGAGTTCCAGGAACTCAAGGCCAAGCACGACTACATGCAGCAGTTCGGGGTCGAGACCGAGGCCGACATCGCCCGGACGCTCGCCATGTTCGGGGCCTTCACCGAGGGCCTGCAGCTGTTTGCCAGCTTCGCCATGCTGATGAACTTCCCCCGGCACAACAAGATGAAGGGCATGGGGCAGATCGTGTCCTGGTCCGTGCGTGACGAGAGCCTGCACTGCGAGGGCATCATCAAGCTCTACCATGCCTTCAATCAGGAAACCGGGGCGGTCACCCCCTCCGTTGCCGATGACATCGTCGACTGCTGCAAGACGGTGGTCGGGCTGGAAGACAAGTTCATCGACCTCGCCTTCTCGGCCGGCGATATCCAGGGCATGACGCCGGACGACATCAAGGCCTACATCCGGTTCATCGCCGACTGGCGCCTGCGCCAGTTGTCCCTGCCGGAGGTCTACGGGGTCCGGGAAAACCCCCTGCCCTGGCTGCAGTCCATGCTGTCGGGGGTCGAGCACGCCAACTTCTTCGAGGCCCGCTCAACCGAGTATTCCAAGGCCGCGACCCGAGGCCAGTGGCATGGCGACGCGGGCGTCTGGACCGAGTTCGACCGGCTCCTGGTCCGTCGACAGGCCGAGCCCGCCGAATAGGACGAGTTACCCGCCCTTCATCTCCATCAAGGCCGCCACCCGGTTGGCGGTGGAGGGATGGGTGGAGAACAGGTTGTCCATCCCTTCGCCCGAAAGCGGGTTGATGATGAACATGTGGCTGGTGGCGGGGTTGGCCTCGGCGTCCGGATTTCTAACGCCCTGGGCGTAGGCTTCAATCTTGCTGAGGGCGCTGGCCAGGGCCTCGGGATCCCCAGAGATTTCGGCACCCCCGCGGTCGGCCTCGTACTCGCGGCTGCGGCTGATGGCCATCTGGACCAGGGCCGCCGCGATCGGCGCAAGGATCATGATCACCAGGCCCATGAGCCCACCGCCCCGCCGCTCGCCGCCGCTGGATCCACCGCTGAAGGCAGCGAAGTTGGCCAGGCTCGAGATGGCGCCCGCTATGGTCGCGGTGATGGTCATGGTCAGGGTGTCGCGGTGCTTCACGTGCGCCAGCTCATGGGCCATGACGCCACGGATCTCCCGCCGGTCGAGCATCTGCAGCAGGCCGCGGGTGGCCGCCACTGCGGCGTTATCGGGATTCCGCCCGGTGGCGAAGGCGTTCGGCTGGTCCTGGTCGATGATGTAGACCTTCGGCGCCGGCATTCCCGCCCGGGACGCCATCTCGAGTACGTCCTCGGCATAGGCCCGGACCCGGGCGTCCGGGTGGGAGGCATCCACCGGTTGGGCCCGGTACATCTTCAGGACGATCTTGTCCGAGTTCCAGTAGCTGAAGAGGTTCATGGCCATGGCGAGGCCGAAGGCGATCAGCATTCCCCCGGGACCGGCCATGCTGTAGCCGATCCCCAGGAAGATGGCCGTCAGGGCGGCCAGCAGGGTGAAGGTACGAAGGGTGTTGCGCATCGGAGTCCGCCGGGGGTTGTTGTCGAGAAAATATAGGCCGTGGATCGGGTCCGTGGAAGACCGGCCTCAGGCGGGCCGGGTCTCCGCCTCCTGGGGATCCTCGATCTGGTTCTCCCACTTCGCCACCACGGCGCTGGCTACAGAGTTGCCCACCACATTGGTCGCCGACCGGCCCATGTCGAGTAGCTGGTCCACGGCCAGGATGATGCCGATGCCGGCTTCCGGCAGGCCGAAATAGGCGAGGGTGGCGGCGATCACGACGATCGAGGCCTTGGGTACCCCGGCCATGCCCTTAGAGGTCACCATCAGCAGGCCCAGCATGGTGATCTGCTGCATCAGGGTCAGCTCGATCCCGTAGATCTGGGCGATGAACAGGGTCGCGAAGGTGCAGTACATCATCGACCCGTCCAGATTGAACGAGTAGCCGAGCGGCA
>JBMOEP010000030.1:0-11817 GCA_049314675.1 Phenylobacterium sp. | reverse complement strand
ATCGGACTGGGAAACATGGGCGGGGGCATGGCCGCTCGCCTGGTCGGCGCAGGCCATGAGGTCGCAGCCTTCGACCTCTCCGCCGAGGCCCTGGAGCGGGCCGCCGCCCGGGGCTGCACCCCCGCCGCCAGCGCCCGGGAGGCGGTCGCTAGCGCTGAGGCGGTGATCACCATGCTGCCCGCCGGGCCCCAGGTCCGGGCCGTCTACGCAGCGGATATCCTGGGCGTCGCCCCCGTCGGCGCCCTGCTGATCGACGGCTCGACCATTGACGTGGAGAGCGCGCGGCAGGTGGCTGGCGAGGCGTCCGCCGCAGGTTATGTCTTCGCCGACGCTCCGGTTTCCGGCGGTACGGCGGGCGCCGAGGCCGGGACCCTGGCCTTCATGGTCGGCTGCGACGAGGCCGCCTTCGCCCGGATCGAGGCCCTGCTGGCCCCCATGGCCCGGGCGGTCCTGAGGGCCGGCGACCACGGGGCCGGGCAGGCCGCCAAGATCTGCAACAACATGCTGCTGGGCATCTCGATGATCGGGACCTGCGAGGCCTTCGCCCTGGCCGAACGCCTGGGCCTGGAGCCGGACAAGTTCTTCGAGATCGCCTCGAAGTCGTCCGGCCAGTGCTGGTCCCTGACCAGCTATTCGCCCTGGCCGGGCCTGGTGGAGACCGCGCCCTCGAACCGCGACTATGCGGGTGGATTCGCCGTGGCCATGATGCTCAAGGACCTCAAGCTGGCCCAGGCCGCCGCAGCGGCCAGCGGGGCCTCTACGCCCCTGGGTGCCCAGGCCGAGGCGCTCTATGCCCGCTGGGACCGTCTGGGGAACAGCGGCAAGGACTTTTCGTCCATGCTGGAGCACTTGCGCGGGGAGGTCTGAGGACATAATTCCGATCGTGACGCCCGCGTCAGCTTCGCTGGACATTACGGTTCGTCGGGTGCAAAAGACCGTCGATTTTTGGTCGAATTGACGGTCGGGTTGCACCCCGACTGGCGGGACAAGAGCCATGGATTACACCGGTGCCTTCACAGCCGCGCTGGACAAGATCCGGTCAGAAGGCCGGTATCGGGTTTTTGCTGACCTGAAGCGGCATCGTGGCCGTTTTCCCAACGCCACCTGGACCCGTCCGGACGGCACGACCGCCGAGGTGGTGGTCTGGTGCTCCAATGACTACCTCGCCCAGGGCGAGAACCCGGTGGTGCTGGACGCCATGAAGTCGGCCATCGATGAGGCTGGCGCCGGCTCGGGCGGCACCCGGAACATCTCCGGGACGACCCGCTATCATGTGGAGCTGGAGCTCGAGCTTGCCGACCTGCACGGCAAGGAATCGGCCCTGCTCTTCACCTCGGGCTATGTCTCGAACGAGGCCTCGCTCTCGACCCTCTACAAGATCCTGCCGGGGCTCATCGTCTTCTCCGACGCACTGAACCACAACTCGATGATCTCGGGCATCCGGAGCGGGCGCGGCGCGCGTCACGTCTTCCGCCACAACGATCTCGCTCACCTCGAAGAACTGCTCGCCGCCGCCGATCCGGCCGCGCCAAAGCTGATCGCCTTCGAGAGCGTCTATTCCATGGACGGTGACATTGCCGACATCCGCGGCACCGTGGCCCTGGCCAAGAAATACGGGGCCCTGACCTATATCGACGAGGTCCACGCCGTAGGCATGTACGGCTCCCGGGGCGCCGGCGTGTGCGAGCGGGACGGCGTCATGGCCGAGATCGACATCATCGAGGGCACCCTGGGCAAGGCCTTCGGGGTGATGGGCGGCTATATCGCGGCGGACGCCGTGATCGTCGACGCCATCCGGTCCTTCGCCGACGGTTTCATCTTCACCACCTCCGTTCCGCCGGCCATCGCTGCGGGTGCCGTGGCCTCGATCCGCTGGCTCAAGGAACACAATGAGGTCCGCGAGATGCACCAGGAGCGTGCGGCGGCCCTGAAGTCGCGCATGGAGGCGGCAGGCCTGCCCGTCATGCCGTCTGTGAGCCATATTGTTCCCGTTTTGGTCGGCGACCCGGTTCACTGCAAGATGATCTCGGACGTCCTGCTCGAGGATCACGGCGTCTACGTCCAGCCGATCAACTATCCCACCGTACCCCGCGGCACGGAGCGCCTGCGCTTCACGCCAAGTCCGGCGCACACGGATGAAATGATGGACAATCTGGTCCGCGCCCTCGAGACCCTGTGGGTTCGCTGCAACATCCAGCGGGTTGGTGGTCAGGCCGCCTGAGCTACGCCGACTTTTCCGGGCTCTGCTCTCCGATGGTGGTTCCGCCCGGGGCGCCAAGGCTGTAAACATCGGGCGTTCAGCGCGGCCGAATCTTCAGGACTGGCACCATGATCTCACAGACCCTCGCCGCCGGCGTTCCGGTGGGTTTCTTTTCGGCTTCGGTGGCCGAGTCCGATCCCGCCCTGGCCGCAGTTCTCTCGGGCGAGTTCCGGCGGCAGCAGGAACAGATCGAGCTGATTGCCTCCGAAAACATCGTCTCCAGGGCGGTACTCGAGACCCAGGGGTCCGTCCTGACGAACAAGTATGCCGAGGGCTATCCGGGCAAGCGCTACTATGGCGGCTGCGAGGTGGTGGACGAGGCCGAGGTCCTGGCCATCGAACGGGCCAAGGCCCTGTTCGGGTGCGACTTCGCCAACGTGCAGCCCCATTCCGGCAGCCAGGCCAACCAGGCGGTCTTCATGGCGACCCTGACGCCGGGGGACACCTTCCTGGGCATGGACCTGGCGGCCGGCGGTCACCTGACCCACGGCAAGAGCGTCAACCAGTCGGGCAAGTGGTTCCGGCCCGTGTCCTATGCCGTGCGGCCCCAGGACGATCTGATTGACTATGACCAGGCTGCCGAACTGGCCCTGGCCGAACGGCCCAAGGTGATCATCGCGGGAGGGTCAGCCTATTCGCGGCACATCGACTTCGCTCGCTTCCGCGAGATCGCAGACTCGGTCGGTGCCCTTCTGATGGCCGACATCGCCCACTATTCGGGCCTGGTGGCGGGTGGCGTCTATCCCAATCCCTTCCCGCACGCCCATGTGGTGACGACCACGACCCACAAGACCCTGAGGGGCCCCCGGGGTGGGCTGATCCTGACCAATGACAAGAAGCTCGCGAAGAAGCTGGATTCGGCGGTGTTTCCGGGGCTCCAGGGCGGGCCGCTCATGCACGTGATCGCGGCCAAGGCTGTGGCTTTCGGTGAAGCCCTGCGGCCTGAGTTCAAGGTCTATGCCCAACAGGTGATCGACAATGCCCGGGCCCTGGCCGACAGCCTGCAGCAGGCCGGCTTCCGTATCGTTTCGAACGGCACGGACAGCCACCTGATGCTTGTGGACCTGACGCCCAAGGGCGTGAACGGGGCCGACGCCGAGGTGGCCCTCGAGCGCGCTGGCATCACCACCAACAAGAACGGCATTCCCTTCGACCCCCTGCCGCCCGTCCAGACGTCGGGCATACGGGTCGGAACTCCGGCCGGGACGACCCGCGGTTTCGGTGAGGCCGAGTTCCGGCAGGTGGGGCGTTGGATCGGAGAGGTGCTGGACGGCGTGGCCGCAGGCGGGGACAATTCCGCCGTGGAGGCCAAGGTCGGGAGCGAGGTCCTGGCCCTGACGAAACGCTTTCCTATCTACGGCTGAGGCCCCTAATAGGGGTCGGCCCAGCCGGGAGGGGCCAGATCATGCGTTGCCCGTTCTGCGGACACCTCGAGAGCCAGGTGAAGGACAGCCGGCCGTCGGACGACGGTGCGGCCATTCGCCGGCGGCGCCTCTGCCCGGAATGTGCCGGTAGGTTCACCACCTTCGAGCGCGTCCAGTTGCGCGAGATCACCATCCTGAAGCGGTCGGGCCGGCGCACGCCCTTTGACCGGGACAAGCTTGGCAGGTCCGTCGCCATCGCGACGCGCAAGCGACCCATCGAACCTGAACGCATCGAGCGGATGCTTTCTCAGATCGTGCGCCAACTCGAGAGCCTGGGGGAAACCGAGCTGGCGTCCTCCGTGGTCGGCGAGATGGTCATGAAGCAGCTCAAGGCCCTCGATGACGTGGCCTATGTTCGATACGCCTCGGTTTACCGGGACTTCCGGGAGGCGGGCGAGTTCGCGACCTTCCTCGGGCGTGAAGGCCTGAGCGAGAGCGGAGAGGATGACCGCTAGCGGGGTCACCCTCAAGCTTGCGACCAGCCTGGACGGCCGGATCGCCACCTCGACGGGCGAGAGCCGGTGGATCACGGGGGAGGCGGCCCGGCAGGAGGTCCACCGGCTCCGCGCTGGATCTCAGGCCGTGGTGATCGGGATCGAGACTGCGCTGGCTGACGACCCCGAGTTGACAGTCCGGCTTGATGGCCACCAGGCGCCACAGCCCGCTCGGGTCGTGCTGGATACGCGGCAGCGGCTTTCCCCCGCTTCGAAGCTGGCCCGGACGGCGCGGGACATCCCGACCTACATCGTGGCTTCGGGACCTGCGGACCCGGCACTGGTCGAGCTGGGCGTCAGGGTCCTGAGCCTGGGAAGGGAGGGCACCCGCCCGGAGCCAGACCAAGTGCTCGATGCCCTGCGGTCTGAGGGATTGGAGCGCCTGTTCCTGGAAGGTGGTGGCCAGGTGGCGGCTTCTTTTCTGTCGGCGGGACGGGTGGACAGGCTGGTCTGGTTCCGCGCACCCCTTATCCTGGGCGCCCGGGGTCGACCTGCATTGGGCGATCTGCCATGGGATCGCCTTGCGGATGCCCCCAGATTCCGTCGCACTTCCCTGGCGGAGTTCGGGCCCGATCTCTGCGAAACCTACGAGAGGACCTAATGTTCACCGGGATCGTCACTGACATCGGAACCGTACGCGCGGTGCGCGACACCAGCAGGGACTGGCGCTTCGAAATCGCCACGTCCTACGACCTGTCCACCGTCGACATCGGGGCCTCTATCAGCCACTCGGGTTGCTGCCTGACCGTGGTTGAGAAGATGGAGGGCGGGTTTGCGGTGGAGGTCTCCGGAGAGACCCTTTCCCTGACGCACCTGGGCGACTGGAAGGTGGGTCGGCGCATCAATCTGGAGCGAGCGGCGAGGGTCGGCGACGAACTGGGTGGCCATATCGTATCCGGTCACGTTGACGGGATCGGTGAAGTTCTTTCAGTTACGCCGGAGGGCGGCTCCCGCAGGGTCGATTTTCGGGTGCCGCGGCCGCTACACCGGTTCATCGCCTCCAAGGGCTCCATCACCGTGGATGGGGTCTCCCTCACCGTGAACGCCGTCGAGGACGACGTCTTCGGGGTCAATCTGATCCCCCACACCTGGGAAGTCACCACCCTGGGCGACCTCGCCGCCGGCGATCGCGTCAACCTTGAGATTGACATGCTGGCCCGCTACCTCGCGCGCTGGCGGGAAACGGCCTAGGCTGTCCGGAAAAGGATGATCGAAATGACCCAGGACAAGCTGCGCCTTCTGATTGTCGAGGCCCGGTTCTATGACGACCTCGCCGACGAGCTCCTCCGCGGGGCGTCCGACGTCCTGTCCGCCCACGGCGCCGAGTTCGACGTGGTCAGCGTGCCAGGCGCGCTTGAGGTGCCAGGTGCGATTGCCCAGGCGGATGAAGCGCATCACTCTCCGGCCGGTGTCGCCTATGACGGCTATGTGGCCCTTGGGACTGTTATCCGGGGCGAGACCTATCACTTCGAGATCGTCTCGAACGAAAGCGCCCGGGGCCTGATGGACCTCACGGTCCGTAAGGGGATCTGCCTGGGTAACGGGATCCTGACCGTCGAGGACGCGGACCAGGCCTGGGCCCGGGCCCGGGTGAGTGAGGGCGACAAGGGTGGGGGTGCGGCCCGGGCAGCCCTGGAAATGATCGCCCTCCGGCGTCAGTTCCTCGGCCAGGACAGGTGAAGGCTTCGTCTCATACGGCGCGGTCGGTCGCCCGCCTGGCGGCGGTCCAGGCCCTCTACCAGATGGAGGTCTCAGGGGTCGGGGTGGAGGCGGTCATCCGGGAGTTCTCCGAACACAGATTCGACCGCGCGATCGGCCCGGAGGAGGGCGAGGCCCTGGCCTCCGCAGATGAACCCTTCTTCGCCGAGCTGGTGCGGGGCGTCGTCGACAACCAGCGGCAGATCGATGCCGGAATCGCTCGCAGGCTCGCCGAGGGCTGGCGGCTCGATCGCCTGGACGCGACCGTTCGGGCGATCCTCAGGTCCGGTGCCTTCGAGCTGGCCCACCGGCCCGATGTGCCCGTGGAAGTGGCGATCACCGAATACGTCGACCTGGCGCGATCCTTCTTCGAAGGGCCTGAGCCTGGGTTCGTGAACGCCGCCCTCGACGGCTTGGCGCGGGATGTCCGGGCCTGATCCCGCGCCAGGTCCGGACGAGTTCGAGCAGATTGCCGAACTCTTCCGCCCCCTGCCCCGGGGTGATCCCGGCGCCCTCGGCCTGTTGGACGACGCAGCGATCCTGCCGGCCCTGCAGGGCGAGGACGTGGTCGTCACCCAGGACGCCCTTGTGGAAGGGGTGCATTTCCCTGTCGGCGAGGCGCCGGAGGTGGTTGCTGCGCGCTTCCTGCGGGTGAACCTGTCCGACCTCGCCGCCAAGGGCGCTGTGCCCTTCGCCTGGCTTCAATCGCTGGCTTGGTCCCCGGACTGGCCCCTGTCCAAACGTCGCGCCTTCGCCGCCGGACTGGCGACTGAGTCGGCGGCGTTCGGGATCAACCTGCTGGGTGGCGACACGGTCTCGACCCCGGGGCCTTTCATGGTCTCTGGCACCTTCTTTGGTCGTTGCCCTTCGGGAGGGATGGTTCGCCGCTCTGGAGCCCAGCCGGGCGACCTGCTGGCGGTGAGCGGCCCGATCGGGGATTCCTGGCTGGGCCTGCGCGCCCTCCGGGGCGAAGTCGCTGACCCTGGTGGCGAACTGGCACTGAGATTCCGCAGGCCTACGCCCCGGCTGGACCTGCGCGACCTGGTCCGCTCGCACGCGAGGGCGGCCGCAGACATCTCAGACGGCCTCGTCGCCGACGCTCGGCATCTTGCCAGGGCCTCGGGGTGCGGCGTCCGGATCGACCTCGATCTCCTCCCCCTGTCGCCAGGTGCCGGGCTCTGGCTGTCCGGCGAGCCCGATGCCTGCGGCGCCCGGATCGCCCTGGCTTCAGGCGGCGATGACTACGAGCTTGTGCTTGCTGCACATCCTGAGAGCCGGGGCACCCTCCTGGCGTCTGGCTGCACTGTGATCGGTTGCTTTGTGGAGGGCGCGTCTTGCGTCCTGTATGAGGGTTGTGAAATCGAGGCCGGAGCCGGAGGCTGGAGGCATGACTGAAGTTCAGGCGCGGCGGCCCCGGGCCCTGCTGGCATGTCCGGCTGCCCAGAAGGGCATCGGCCGGTTCATGACGGTCCTGATGGTCCTGACCCTTGGCCTGGGCGTTCACGCCCTTGCGCCCGCAATGGCCCAGGCCAAGGCAGAAGAGCCAGCCGAAGGTGCCACCGAAGCCAACCTCCGCCTTGATGTCTCGGGCTTAGGGCTTCCAGTCCTGAAGGATGGGCGGGTGGTCAACTACGTCTTCGTGCGCCTGCGCATAAACCTCAATCCGGGCATAGACCGGCCAGATGTCGAGGCGGGGGAACCCTTCTTCCGTGAGCGGATGCTCAAGGCGGCCTACCGGGCGCCGCTGAACTCAGGGACGGACCTCATGACCCTGGACCCGCAGAAGCTGGAGGCCCAAACCCTCAGCGCAGCTCGCGCCGTCTATGGTGCCGCCCGGGTCCGGTCGGTGGAAATCAGGGATCAGAAGCCCCAAAAGCGGCTTTATTCCGCACCCACTTCAGGCGGCGGGGCCCGCCAGCCCATCCGACCCTAACTATGAATCGGGCCAAAGGATGTGGAATAACAATGGGTTCACCAGTAGCGACGCGGTGCTGGTGAACAGTCGTTGCATGGCGGGCCGAGGTTTGGCAGTTTCCCGCGACTTTCGGCGGTCGCAGACTCGGGCGTTTCGTCGTGTCGAAAAATCACCTGGGGGGGTCCTCGGACATGGATTTCGTCCAGTCCAATCGCCCTCGTTCAGTCACTGAAGGGGCGCTTCAATCATGAATTATCTTGTGCTGGCGATCTTGGCCGGCATTCTCGCGGTGCTTTACGGTGCCGTCCAGACGGCCTCGCTCATGCGGGCCTCTCCCGGCAACGCGCGCATGCAGGAAATCGCTGCGGCGATCCAGGAGGGCGCTCAGGCCTATCTCAACCGGCAGTATACGGCGATTGCCATTGTCGGCGCCGTCATCTTCGTCGCGCTCTTTCCCCTGCTCGGGGCCAAGGCTGCTTTCGGCTTCCTGATCGGCGCCGTCCTGTCGGGCCTCGCCGGCTTCGTGGGCATGCTGGTCTCGGTCCGGGCCAACGTCCGGACTGCCCAGGCAGCCTCGGAGGGTCTTGCACAGGGCCTGTCCATGGCCTTCCGCTCGGGCGCTATCACTGGAATGCTGGTCGCAGGCTTCGCCCTGATCGGTGTGGCGGGATACTTCTACATCCTGACCGGGCCGATGGGCCTGGCGTACAATGACCGTCATGTCATCGACGCCCTGGTCTCCCTCGGGTTTGGGGCCTCGCTGATCTCGATCTTTGCCCGTCTCGGCGGCGGTATCTTCACCAAGGGTGCCGACGTGGGTGGCGACCTGGTCGGTAAGGGCGAAATGAACATTCCCGAGGATGACCCGCGTAACGCCGCGACCATCGCTGACAACGTGGGCGACAATGTTGGCGACTGCGCCGGCATGGCCGCTGACCTCTTCGAGACCTACGCCGTGACCACCGTGGCCACCATGGTGCTGGCGTCCATCTTCTTTGGCGCCAACGCCTTGAACATGATGCTGCTGCCGCTGATCATCTGCGCGGTCTGTATCGTGACCTCAATCATCGGCACCTTCGGCGTCCGGCTTGGCCGCTCGCAGAACATCATGGGCGCCCTCTACCAAGGCCTCATCATCACCGGCGTGCTGTCGATCGGCGCCATCTGGTGGGTCGTGAACACCCTGGTCCCGGTTCCGGTCACCACCAGTGCGGGCCTGACCATCACCGCCCAGTCGCTGTTCCTCTGCAGCCTGGTTGGCCTCGCAGTGACGGCGCTTATTGTGGTGATCACCGAGTACTACACGGGAACGGGCTACCGGCCCGTGAAGTCGGTTGCCAGGGCATCCGTTTCTGGCCATGGCACCAACGTGATCCAGGGCCTCGCCATGAGCCTGGAGTCCACGGCGGCGCCGGCACTCGTGATTATCGCCGGCATCATGATCACCTACCCCCTGGCGGGGCTCTACGGCATCGCCATCGCCACGACGGCCATGCTGTCCCTGGCGGGCTTCATCGTTGCCCTGGACGCCTTTGGCCCGGTCACGGACAATGCCGGTGGCATTGCTGAGATGGCGGGCCTGCCCCCCGAAGTCCGCGTGACCACCGACGCCCTCGACGCCGTGGGCAACACCACGAAGGCTGTCACCAAGGGCTACGCCATTGGTTCGGCCGGCCTGGGTGCCCTGGTGCTCTTTGCGGCCTATACCGAGGACCTCAAGTACTTCTCGGCGCAGGCCAAGCCAAGGTCCTTCTTCGACGGCCTGGGCGTCGTGGCCTTCGACCTCTCCAACCCCTATGTGGTGGTCGGCCTGCTGTTCGGCGGCCTGCTTCCCTTCCTGTTCGGCGGAATGTCTATGACTGCGGTCGGTCGGGCTGCGGAGTCGGTGGTTGAGGAAGTCCGTCGCCAGTTCCGCGAAAACCCGGGCATCATGACCGGGGAGGTCAAGCCGGAATACGGCCGGGCTGTCAGCATCCTGACGAACGCCGCCATCCGCGAAATGATCGTCCCGTCCCTGCTGCCGGTTGTCTCGCCCGTCGTCCTGTTCTTCGTCATTACCGCTGCGGCGGGCAAGGCCAATGGCTTTGCCTCCCTCGGTGCCATGCTGATGGGCGTGATCGTGACCGGCCTGTTCGTGGCCATCTCGATGACGTCTGGCGGCGGTGCCTGGGACAACGCCAAGAAGCTGATCGAAGAAGGTCACTACGGCGGCAAGGGTTCTGAGGCCCACAAGGCCGCAGTCACCGGCGACACCGTCGGCGACCCCTACAAGGACACCGCAGGCCCCGCCGTGAACCCGATGATCAAGATCACCAACATCGTGGCCCTCCTGCTTCTCGCCATCCTCTACGCACAGGGCTGAAGCCCGCCTGCCTAACCCCAAGACTGACGACGCCCCGGAGATCTCTCCGGGGCGTTTTCATGTGCGCGGGGGACTGGGAGTGTTGAGCCTGGGGATCCTGGCGCGAGGTGCCAGCCTGGCGAAGCGTCGTCCCGGGTTTCGGTTCCAGGATCTAGCGACGGTCACCCGGGCGGGACCCGGGCACGCCTTCGTCCTCGCGGGGGAGCAGGCCGCCGGCTCCGATCGAGCCGATCAACTGTTCGACGACGGTCAGTTCGCGGCCGCGTGTTGGCGTTTCACGGCCGTTGAAGGCGATGACCTTGCCGTCCGCCAGGGTGAGGTTGTCGACCGTCTTCACCGTTTCCGTCTCCTTGTCGAAGGCGATGATGGTGATGTCGCGGCGGGTGACGGTGGGTTTGAAGAAGGCCACGGTCTCCTTCAATTGGTTCATATAGATCCAGACATTGGGGTCGAAGGCGGAGACCGTGGAGGGTGAGCCCAGGCGCCCGCGAACGGTCGCCTTGCTGTCAATTCCCGGCTTGATGTCGCGGGGGTTGGAATCGATCGCCTGGAAACCGGAATATGTGGCGACGGGCGCGCAGGCGCCCGTGAGGACTAACCCTCCGAGAGCGATGGCGAAGGCGGCGCGTTTCAGCATGTGTGTCCCGTCTCTTGCTCCGGGCTTTGACCTAGCGCCCGTCGACCCTTACTGCAATGCCGGCGTTACGCGCAGTCGGGGGCGAAATCGAGGCCAAGATGCGACTTTTCAAAAAGCGACCCGAGCAGGAAGCCGGCAAGAGGCTCTACGCCGCATGCGTCGTCCAGGCCCGGCGGCCAGACCTGTATGCGGACCTGCGGACACCTGACACCGTCGAAGGGCGGTTCGAGCAGTACACCCTGCACGTGATCCTGTTGCTCGACCGGCTTGTCCGGCAGGGGCCCGAGGCCGGGGAGGTCTCCCAGGGGCTTTTCGACGCTTACATACGCTCACTCGACGATGCGCTCCGGGAGATGGGCGTGGGCGATCTCTCGGTGGGGAAGAAGATGCGGAAGCTGGGAGAGGCGCTCTATGGCCGCCTTCGGAGCTACGAGGCTGCGTTTGAGGGCGCCAGCGAGGCGGATGGGCTGGAGGCGATCCTGGCGCGCACGGTCTATGAGGGGCTCGAGGCGCCGCCCGTGTCTGAACTGGCCGCCTACGTCCATGCGCAGCGCAGCCACCTCGCCAGGCTGCCTCTCGAGGGCTTGCTGGACGGACAGGTCGACTGGAGCGCGAAATGACGGGTTCGACGCAGTTCCGGCTGGGCGACCTGGCGGCCGGGCCCCTCAGTCTTCACCTTGTGCCCGACGAGGCGGCAAGGGCCGGGCTGGCCCACCGCCTGGGCCTTGAGGGCCTTCCGAAGCTGGAGGCGCGCCTTGAGGTCCGTCCCTGGTTGGATGGGTGCGAGGTCAGGGGACGCTTCCAGGGTGAGGTCATCCAGGTCTGCGGCTTAAGCCTTGAGGCCTTCTCCCAGCCCATCGCCGGCGACATCGACCTCCGGCTGGTCCCGGAGGGCAGTCCCAACCTGCCCGCCGAAACGGGAGACGGCGAGGTCGAGATCTCGCTGGAGAGCCCCGATCCCCCCGACGTCCTCGAAGGGGACGCCGTCGACGTCGATGCCATTCTCGAGGAGCATCTCGCCCTGGCG